>NZ_JBEPEQ010000057.1:16303-36448 GCF_040300925.1 Micromonospora sp. NPDC000207 | reverse complement strand
GAGCGCACCGAGAACCACCCCACGTCCAACGCCGACGCGTCCAGGGTCAGCCCGTTACGATCCCGCGGCGACTCCACCACCGAGTAGTCGTTGGTCACCACCCGATCCGCACCACAGTGATAACCACCCCGATGCGACGCGTCCCCCACGATCCCGACCTCCGCCGGCTCCAGATCGTCGTCCCGCACCACATTCGGATCCGTGTTCAGATACCGCAACAGCAGGCTACGCACAGCCAACAACTGCGCCGGTGCCCGAGTCATCCCACACCCCCTCTGGCGACACCGCCGGCCGGACGGCGACCCTTGCGAACGCCGGACACCCCCACGACGAACACCCGACCGAACCAGGGACATCGACGCCGGCGATACCCCGAAACTACTCATGGTCACCGCCAAGCGACGAAGCGATATGTCCGAATTCGTGATGGAGGCATGCCACGAGCCACCCTCACGTACGCCACCAGCGACCATTCTGAACAGGGGAAATAGGTCGGCAAAAATCCCCATTCACGCCTCGGTCCACCACCGGTCACAACCCGCCCGCCAGACCACAGCAGACACCCCCTGGCACTCTGCGTAACCAGGGGGTGTGGTGCCGGGCGAAAGTCAGCGGAAGGCGGCGTGCCCGGTCAGGGTCTGACCGATGATGAGCTGGTGCACCTCGGAGGTGCCCTCGTAGGTGAGCACGGACTCCAGGTTCGCCGCGTGCCGGATGATCGGGTAGTCGAGGGTGATCCCGGCCGCGCCGAGAATCGTCCGGCACTCGCGGGCGATCGCGATGGCCTCCCGGACGCTGTTGAGTTTGCCGAGGCTGATCTGCCGGTGGTCGAGGGTGCCGGCGTCCTTGGCCGCGCCCAGGTGCAACGCGAGCAGCATCCCCTTGCCCAGTTCCAGACCCATGTCGGCAAGCTTGAGCTGGGTCGCCTGGTACGCGGCCAGCGGCCGGTCGAAGATCTGCCGGGTGCGGGCGTATCCGATGGTGGTCTGCAGGCAGTCGTCGGCCGCGCCGAGGGCACCGAAGACGATGCCGAACCGGGCCTCGTTGAGGCAGGAGAGCGGACCGGAGAGCCCGGCCGCCTCGGGCAGCAGCGCGTCGGCGGGCAGCCGGACGTCGTCGAGGACCAGCTCGGAGGTGACCGAGGCGCGCAGCGACTGCTTGCGGGTGATCTCCGGTGCGGTGAAGCCCGGGGTGCCGGCGGGGACCAGGAACCCCCGGACCCCCTCGTCGGTGTGGGCCCACACCACTGCGACGTCAGCGATCGACCCGTTGGTGATCCACATCTTGGTGCCGTTGAGGACCCAGTCCCCGCCGTCACGGCGGGCCCGGGTCCGCATTCCGCCCGGGTCCGAGCCGAAGTCCGGCTCGGTCAGTCCGAAGCAGCCGATCGCCTCACCGGATGCCATCCGGGGCAGCCACTGCTGCTTCTGCTCCTCGGATCCGAACCGCCAGATGGCGTACATGGCCAGGGAGCCCTGCACCGAGACCAGTGACCGCAGCCCCGAGTCGCCCGCCTCCAGCTCGAAGCAGGCCAGGCCGTACGCGGTGGCGGAGGTGCCGGCGCAGCCGTACCCCTCCAGGTGCATGCCGAGTACGCCGAGTTCACCCAGTTCCCGGGCGAGTTCCCGGGCGGGCAGCTTCCCCTCCTCGTACCAGGTGGCGATGTTCGGGCGGATCCGCCGGTCCACGAAACCCCGGACGGCGGCCTGGAGTTCCCGGGTGTCGTCGTCGACGAGCCCGCCGATCCCGAAGTAGTCGAGGGTGGAGGCGGGTACGGACAGGGTCACGGTCGGGTTCCTTCCGGTGCGGTCAGGTGCGCGAGCACGCCACGTGCCACGGCAGTGGCCATGGCGTCGAGCGCGTCGTGGGTCATCGCCGCCATGTGCGGGGTGGCGAAGACCCTCGGGTGGTGCAGGAGCGGATGGGTGGGGTCGGGCGGTTCGGGGTGGAACACGTCGACGGCGTACCCGCGCAGCCTGCCGGCGTCGAGGGCGTCGAGGACCGCTCCAGTGTCCACCACACCGGCCCGGGCGGTGTTGACCAACAGGGCGTGCGGGCGCATCCGGGTCAGGGCGGCGGGTCCGATCAGTCCGGTGGTCGCCGGGGTCTGCGGTACGTGCAGGCTCACCACGTCGGCGTTGTCGAGCAGGGTGTCCAGGTCGACCAGGCGGACCCCCTCGGGCGGGGTGGGCGCGGCGACGTCGTACGCGACGACCGTCATGCCGAGGGCTCGTGCCCGGGCCGCCACCCCCCGGCCGATCGCGCCGAACCCGACCAGCCCGAGGGTACGGCCGGTGAGCATCGTCCCGGTCAGGCCGGCGGCGACCACCGACGAGGGCAGCGACCGGCCTGGCGGGAAGTCCCCCCGGGCGAGCGACGCGACGGCCGGTGGGGCCTGCCGGGCCAGGGTCAGGGCGGCGAGGATGACGAACTCGGCGACGGACTCGGCGTTGGCACCGGGGGTGCCGACCACCGGGATGCCGAGCCGGTCGGCGGCGGCCAGGTCGATGCCGTCGAGTCCGGCGCCGTGCCGACCGACCACCTTGAGCCGGGGTGCGGCCTCCAGCATCGCGGCGGTGACCGGGGAGGAGCGCACCACGAGGGCGTCGGCGGTGGCCAGCGGCTCGGCAAGGGTCGCCGGGTCGGTGGCGTGGGCGACGTGGACGTCACCGGCCGCCCGCAGCAGGTCCATCCCGGCGGCGGCGATGGGTTCGGTGAGCAGGATCTTCGGGGTCGACACGGCGCTCACCAGCCGGTGTAGCAGGTGACCGGCACCGTGTAGAAGTCCCGGGCGTATCCGCCCTGCTCCCGGGGGCCGTGGTTGGACGCGCCGGTCCCGCCGAACGGCAGGTGCAGTTCGGTGCCGGCGGTGGGCAGGTTGACCGAGACGATGCCGGCGCGGGCGTCGCGTTTGAACAGTTCCGCCGCCCGCAGGGAGGTGGTGACGATCCCGGCGGAGAGCCCGTACGGGGTGTCGTTGGCGACGTCGACCGCCTCGTCCAGGTCGTCGACCCGGACAACGCAGCTGACCGGTCCGAAGATCTCCTCCCGGGCCACCCGCATGTCGCTGCGAGCGCCGGTGAGCAGGGTGGGGCGCATGAACTGTCCGTCCTCGGGTCGGTGGGTTCCGCCGGCCACGACGGTGGCCCCCTCGTCGACGCCGACCCGGACGTAGTCGAGGTTCTGCCGCAGCTGGCCGGAGCTGGCGACCGGGCCGAGTTGGCTGTCCGGGTCGAGCGGGTCGCCGACCCGCAGCGCGTCGGTGGCCGCCGCGAGGGCCGCCACGAACCGGTCGTGGATCCCGGCCTGCACGATCAGCCGACTGGAGGCGGTGCAGCGCTGGCCGGTGCTGAAGAAGCTGCCGTCGAGGGCGCAGCCGACCGCCACGTCCAGGTCGGCGTCGTCCAGGACGACGAGGGGGTTCTTGCCGCCCATCTCCAGTTGGAACCGCTTGTTGCCGTGCTCGATGCACTCTCTGGCGACGTGGGCGCCGGTGGTGGTGCCGCCGGTGAACGAGATCCCGTCGATAGCCGTCGAGGTGAGCAGTTCCTCCCCCACGACCCGTCCCTCGCCGAGGACCATGTTGAACACCCCGGGCGGGGCGCCGGCGTCGACGACGATCCGGGCCAGTTCCCCGGCCGAGGCGGGGACCAGGTCGGCGGGCTTGAGGACCACGGTGTTGCCGTACGCCAGGGCGGGTGCGACCTTCCACGCCGGGATGGCCAGCGGGTAGTTCCAGGGGGTGATGATCCCGACCACGCCCAGCGGGCGGCGGCGTACCTCGGCGTGGACGTCGGGGCGGGTGGAGGCGTACACCTCACCTGTGGGTTGCAGGAGCTGGTGGGCGTAGTACCGGAAGGTCTGCCCGGCGCGGGTGACCTCCCCCCGCGCCTCGGCGAGGAGTTTTCCCTCCTCCCGGGCGAGCAGGACGGCGAGTTCCTCGACCCGGGCCAGGATGGCGGTGCCGATCCGGTCGAGCAGCCCCATCCGCTCCGCGACGGGCTGCCGGGCCCACCCGGGCTGGGCCCGCCGGGCGGCCTCGATCGCGGCCCGGACGGTGCCCGGGTCGGCCTGGGCGTACTCGCTGACCATCTCGTCGGGGCGGGCCGGGTTGGTGTTGGGTCGGCGTTCGCCGTCGACCCACTCACCGTCGACAAGGTTCAGATGCTGCGGTACGGACATGGTCACCGCTCACCGGCGGTGGCGGGAACGGGCTGGTCCTGCCCGTCGGTGTTCTCCGGGAAGTGGCAGGCCACCTGGTTACCGTCGGCGGCGGTGGTGAGCTGCGGCTCCTGCGTGGCGCAGACGTCCTGGGCCTTCCAGCAGCGGGTCCGGAACCGGCACCCCGACGGCGGGTTGAGCGGGCTCGGTACGTCCCCGGTGAGGATCCGGCGGTTGCGCTCCACCTCGACCAGGGGGTCGGGGATCGGCACCGCCGAGAGCAGGGCCTGGGTGTACGGGTGCCGGGGCCGGGTGTACATGCTCTCGCACTCGCCGACCTCGACCACTGTGCCGAGGTACATCACAGCGATCCGGTCGCAGAGGTGGCGGACCACCGCCAGGTCGTGCGCGATGAACATCATGGTCAGCCCGAGGTCGTCCTGGAGCTCTTCGAGCAGGTTGACGATCTGGGCCTGGACGGAGACGTCGAGGGCGGAGACCGGCTCGTCGGCGACCACGAACTCCGGGCTGCTGACCAGGGCACGGGCGATGCCGACCCGTTGGCGCTGGCCGCCGGAGAACTCGTGCGGGTAGCGGTCGTGCCACTGCGGGCTGAGCCCGACCAGTTGCATGGTGTCCAACGCCTTGGCCCGCCGACCGGCACCGGAGAGGTCGGTGTGGACCAGCAGGGGTTCCTCGATCAGCTCGCCGATGCTCATCCGGGGGTTCAGCGAGGCGTACGGATCCTGGAAGATCATCTGCATCCGGCGACGCATCCCGCGCATCCGGGAGCGGCTCAGGGTGGTCAGTTCGGTGCCGTCGAAGGACACCGACCCGACGCTGGGCTTGAGCAGTTGGAGGATGGCCCGGCCGGTGGTGGACTTGCCGCAGCCGGACTCCCCCACCACGCCGAGGATCTCGCCGCGTCGGATGTCCAGGTTGACCCCGGAGACCGCGCGCAGGCGGCCGGCGCGCAGCGAGCCGCGTACCGGGACCTTGAAGTCGACCGCCAGGTCGCGGACCCGCAGCAGGCTCTCCGTGGGCGCGGCGGTCTCCGGGAGTACGGCGGCGGGGGCGGGGGTGTCGGGCATCAGCTTCCCTCCGTCGTGGCGTCGACGTGCCGGTCCTGGGCGGTCGTGGGATCGACGTGCCGGTCCTGGGTGGAGAGCCAGCCACCCAGCTCGGTGGGGCCGGTGCCCCAGCAGCGGGTCAGCTGCCCCCGGTCGGGGGTCTCGCGAACCGTGGTGAGCTCGGGTGGGGTCTCGCGGCACAGGTCGCGGGCGTGTACGCAGCGCGGCCCGAACCGGCAGCCGACGGGGATCTCGGTCAGCTCCGGCGGGCGGCCGGCGATCGGTCGCAGCTTCCCGCCCCGGGCCAGGTCCAGTCGGGGCACCGAGCCCAGCAGCCCCCAGGTGTAGGGCATCTGGGGGCGGTGGAACAGGTCCACCGTCTCGGCCCGTTCGACGATCTGGCCGGCGTACATGACGTTGACCCGTTCGGCCATCCCGGCCACCACCCCGAGGTCGTGGGTGATGAACAGCAGCGCCGTCTGGGTCTGTTTGGCCAGGTCGCGCAGGAGTTCCAGGATCTGCGCCTGGATGGTGACGTCGAGGGCGGTGGTGATCTCGTCGGCGAGGATCAGCTGCGGGTCGCAGGAGAGCGCCATCGCGATCATCACGCGTTGCCGCATCCCGCCGGAGAGTTGGTGGGGGTACGCCCCGAGCCGGGTCTCGGCCGCCGGGATGCGGACCATGTCCAGCAGCTCCACGGCGCGGGTCCGGGCGGCCCGGCGGCTCAGTCCGAGGTGCAGTTCCAGGGCCTCGGTGAGCTGTCTGCCGATGGTCAGCACCGGGTTCAGCGAGGTCATCGGGTCCTGGAAGATCATCGCCATCCGCTTGCCCCGGACGGCCCGCAGCTCACGGGGGCGCAGCCGCAGCAGGTCCCGTCCCTCGAACAGCACCTGCCCACCGGTGACCTGACCCGCGGGCGGCACGATCAGGCCCATGATGGACTGCGCGGTCGCGGACTTGCCGCAGCCGGACTCCCCCACCAATGCCACCATCTCGCCCGCGTCGACGGTGAACGAGACACCGTCCACAGCGGTCACCGAACCTCGGGCAGCGCGGAACTCCGTCCGTAGGTCCCGTACCTCCAACAAGGCCATCGAGCCCCCCAGTGTTAGTTCACCTGAACGCCGCCATTCGTCAACCAGGAGTGTTGCACAGACGATGTTCGTCGTCTAGGCTCCCGGCAGCGACGAATTACGTCACCCAGTCAGTTGGAGTGAGATGGCATCCAAGAGCTCGATCGAAAAAGATCGCAGCATCATCCGGGAGCTGGTCCAGGACCCCCGACAGACAAATGTCGCACTCGCGGCGAAGGTCGGTCTTTCCGAGGGATCCGTCCGGCGGCGACTCGAACGACTGATCACAGACGGTCAGGTGCACTACGCGGTGATCCCCAGCGCAGGCTTCATGGGGCGCCCCGTGCACACCCTGTTCGAGATCCAGAGCGCCCCCGGCGCCACCGAACAGCTGATCGAGAAGCTGGCCGGCATGCCGGAGATCTCGTACGTCTACCACGTGACCGGACAGTTCGACATCATCGCCGTCGGCTACTTCGCCTCCAGCAACGCCATGCGGACGTTCTGGACGGAGCGGCTCGGCCACCTCGACGGGGTGATGGAGAGCCGGTCGGTGATGGTGCTGCGGGTGGCGAAGCGAGCCCACGAATGGGCCCGCGACATCGCCACCAGTGATGAGGAGTCCACAGTAGAGACAGGACCGGCGTCCGGCGTGCCCGGATCCGGGGCCTGACCTGAACAGGGAGCCGAGCCCGTGCTACGCATGACGCTGATCCGCCTGTTGTCGGTGGTACCGGTCCTGTTCGGGATCTCCGTGATCTCGTTCCTCGTCATCCGCATGATCCCCGGTGACGTGATCAGTTCGATCATGGGCCAGGATTTCGGGGACCCGGCTGTCGAGGCCGAGTTACGCCGCTACTTCGGGCTGGACATGCCCGTGCACGAGCAGTTCCTGCGCTGGCTCGGCGCCCTTCTCCAGGGAGACCTGGGCACCTCCATGCGGACCGGTCAGCCGGTCCTCGAAGAGATCATGCAGCGCTTCCCGTCGACACTGCTCCTGGCGGTCTCGGCGCTGGTGGTCTCGATCCTCATCTCGATCCCGCTCGGCGTCATCAGCGCCACCAAGCGCAACGGGCTGCTCGACGCCGGCACCCGGATCGGCTCCCTGATCGGGCTCTCCCTGCCGAACTTCTGGCTCGGCATCCTGCTGGTCTACGTCTTCTCGGTCTCGCTGGGCTGGCTGCCCTCGCAGGGCGCGGGTGAGGGAGAGGGCTTCTGGGGCAGCCTGAAGTACCTGCTCCTGCCCGCCATCACCCTCGGCGCCAGCCTCGCCGCCATCAGCATGCGGATGACCCGCTCCAGCATGCTGGAGGTCCTCAACCAGGACTACGTGCGGACCGCACGGGCCAAGGGGCTCGCCGAACGGGTGGTGGTCGCCCGGCACGCGCTGCGCAACTCGCTGATTCCGGTGGTCACCGTCATCGGCATCCAGGCCGGCGCCCTGCTCGGTGGCACCGTCATCGTCGAGCAGGTCTTCGCCTGGCCGGGGCTGGGCACGATGGTCATCCGAGGGATCAGCCAACGCGACTACCCGGTGGTCCAGGGCACCCTGCTCTTCCTGGCCTTCTTCTACGTGGTGGTCAACCTCGTCGTCGATCTCCTGTACACCTACCTGGATCCGAGGTTGCGCAGTGGTCACTGAAGTCGCCCCCGACCGCCCCACCCGGCGTCGGGCACAGGAACCCCTGGCCCGGGCCGGTCGCCGTACCGCCCAGGTGCTCCGGCAGATCATGCGGGACCGGGTCGGTGCGATCGGCCTGGTCATCGTGGTCCTGATGACCGGGGCGGCGGTCCTCGCCCCGCTCATCGCGCCGTACGACCCGACAGCGATGTCCAACCAGCGCCTCGCCTCGCCCAGCGGAACGTTCCTGCTCGGAGCCGACGAGGCCGGGCGGGACCTGCTCAGCCGGGCACTGTACGGCGCCCGCACCTCGTTGACGGTCAGTCTGATCGTGGTGACCTGCGCCGGGGCGATCGGCGTCCTGCTCGGGCTCCTCGCCGGTTTCTACCGGGGCTTCCTCGACGCGATCATCACCCCGGCCACCGACATCATGTTCTCGTTCCCCACCCTGCTGCTCGCCCTCGCCGTGGTGGCCGCCCGGGGTCCGGGCACCGAGAACCTCATCCTCGCCCTGGTCATCGTCTTCATCCCCAGCTTCGCCCGGATCGTGCGGGGCACCGCGATGAGCATCCGGCGCGAGCCATACGTCGAGTCGGGGCAGGCCGTCGGACTGAGCAACACCCGACTCATCCTCAAGTACATCCTGCCCAACTCCATCGCCCCGATCGCGGTGCAGTTCACCACCAGCCTGGCGTACGCGATCCTGATCGAGGCGTCCCTGGGCTACCTCGGGCTCGGCGTCCAGCCCCCGCAGCCGTCCTGGGGTTCGATGCTGTCGAACGGGAAGTCCTTCATGGAGATCTCGGTCTGGCCCTCGGTCGTACCCGGCATCTGCATCATGATCACCGTTCTCGGCTTCAACCTGCTGGGCGACACCCTGCGTGACGCCCTGGACCCCCGCCTGCGCGGCCGGTCCAGCCGCTGACCGACACCACGACCAGCCCGACCCCCCGTACGGCCGGCAACCGCACCGGCCACGAACCGGGCCACCACCCGCGACCGGACCGGCGTCGAACCACGCGCCGGTCCGGTCGACTACCGGCAAGGAGCACCACCGTGGAAACCGTCGACGAGCACCTGGTCCGCCGGCTCACCGAATGGTCCACGGGCCGTCAGGTGCCGGCCGAGCCCAGCCCGGAGGTCGACGTCGACCCCGGGCTGCTCCTGGCCTACCTCGACGCCCAGTTGCAGAGCCGACACCTGGACCTGGCACTGCGCTGGTTGCAGTCGCACCGGGAGGGGTTCTACACCATCGGGTCCAGCGGTCACGAGAGCAACGCCGCGGTCGCCCTGGCCCTGCGCCCCACCGACCCCGCCCTGCTGCACTACCGCTCCGGTGGCTTCTACGCCGCCCGCGCCGGACAGGTCCCCGGCACCACCCCGGTCGCCGACGTGCTGCACTCGGCCGCCGCGTCCCGGTACGACCCGATCTCCGGCGGCCGACACAAGGTCTTCGGCCACCGGGAACTCAACATCGTCCCGCAGACCTCCACCATCGCCTCCCACCTGCCCCGCGCCCTGGGCATGGCCTTCGCCCTCGGCCGGGGCGTACCGGGTGGGAACACCGGGTACCCGGCCGACGCCCTTGTCGTATCCAGCTTCGGTGACGCCTCGGCCAACCACTCCACCGCCGCCGGGGCGTTGAACGCCGCCGGTTGGTGCGCCCACCAGGGACTCCCCCTGCCGCTGCTGCTGGTCTGCGAGGACAACGGCATCGGCATCAGCACCCGCTCACCCCGGGGGTGGATCGCGCGTACCCTCTCGGCCCTGCCCGGCGTGGAGTACGTCGCCGCCGACGGCACCGACCCGGCCCGGCTGCTGGCCACCGCCGTCGAGACCGCCCGGATGGTCCGCACCCGACGGCGTCCGGCCGTCCTGCACCTGGGCACCGTACGGTTCATGGGGCACGCCGGGTCCGACGCGGAACTTGCCTACCGGACGCAGGCGGAGATCCTCACCGAGTACGCCCGGGACCCGATCCTGGCCACCGCCGTCCTCCTCGCCCAGCGCGGGATCCTCGGCCCCGCCGACGTCCTCGCCCGGTACGAGGAGACCCGCGAGCAGGTGATGGAACAGGCCCGGGCACTCCCGGGGCGGGTCCAGCGGCTGGACAGCCCGGCGGCGGTCACCGCACCGTTGACCACCCGACGGGTGGCCCAGGTGGCCACCGCGGCCCGGCGTCCCGGCACCGACCGGGAACGACTCTTCGGCGGTCGGCTCCCCGAGGACCGGGGCCCGCTCACCCTGGCCCAGTCGATCAACGCGGCGCTGCACGACGCGCTGCTGACCTGGCCGCAGGCCCAGGTGTTCGGCGAGGACGTGGCACGCAAGGGCGGCGTGTACGGCGCCACCCGGGGGCTGCGGCGCGCCTTCGGCGCCGACCGGGTCTTCGACACCCTCCTCGACGAGCAGACCATCCTCGGGGTGGCGCTCGGTGGGGCGCTGGCCGGTGCCCTGCCGATCCCGGAGATCCAGTACCTGGCGTACCTGCACAACGCCGAGGACCAACTCCGGGGCGAGGCCGCCTCGCTGCGGTTCTTCTCCGCCGGCCGCTACCAGAACGGCATGGTGGTACGGATCGCCGGACTGGCGTACCAGAAGGGGTTCGGGGGGCACTTCCACAACGACAACTCGGTGGCGGTGCTGCGGGACATCCCCGGACTGGCCTTCGCCGTGGCGTCCCACCCGGCCACCGCCCCCGCCCTGCTGCGCCAGTGCCTGGCCCTGGCCGAACAGGAGGGGCGGGTCTGTGTCTTCCTGGAACCGATCGCCCTCTACCACCAGCGGGACCTGCACACCGACGGCGACGGCGGCTGGCTCGCCCCCTATCCCCCACCGGCGGACTGGGCGTCGACCCCGCTGGGCGAGGTACGGACCGTCCGCGACGACGGCACCGACCTGGCCCTGGTCTCCTTCGGCAACGGCGTACCGATGAGTCTCCAGGTCGCCGACACCCTGGCCGCCGAGGGCGTGCGTACCCGGGTCGTCGACCTCCAGTGGTTGGCCCCGCTCCCGGCGGCGAGCCTGGTCGCCGCCCTCGACGGTGCGTCGCGGGTCCTGGTGGTGGACGAGACCCGGCACAGCGGTGGGGTCGCCGAGGCGGTGGTGGCCGCCCTCGTCGACGCCGGACGCACCGGGCCGATCGCCCGGGTCAACAGCGTCGACAGCTACGTCCCGCTCGGCCCCGCCGCCGACCAGGTCCTGCTGGGCACCGCCGACATCCTCACCGCCGCCCGCACCCTCCTGCGCTAGCTCCCCCCGCACGAAAGGAAGGGTCCCTTCTGGAGAAGGGACCCTTCCTTTTCGTCCCGTCCGTCCTGCGGCGCGACGACACACGCGGGCGGACGGTGGCAGACGGCGGCGGCCCGCGCGTCGGGAGGACACGCGGACCGCCGTCGGGGTGGTGGTGCCGGGTCAGTAGCCCAGGTCGGGCTGCCGCTTCAGGCCCAGCAACTGCTCACCGGCGCGATAGCGGTCGAAGTTGGCACAGAAGTCGGCGTAGAGCCGCTGCACGTTGCCCGACCCCCGGAACGAGGTGTGCGGGGTGATCGTGGTGCGCGGCAGATCCCACAGCCGGTTCTCCGCCGGCAGCGGTTCCTCCTCGAACACGTCGAGCACGGCGGCGCCGATCCGTCCGGCCTGCATCGCCTCGACCAGGGCGTCCTCGGCGATCAGCGCACCCCGTCCGACGTTGACCAGGACCGCTGTCTCCTTCATCGCGGCGAACCGCTCGGCGTCGAAGAAGTACCGGTTCTCGCTGGTCAGCGGCATGGCGAGGACCACCGAGTCGGCCTGCGGCAGCAGGGCGAGGTGGTCGGCGTACGCTTCCACCCGCTCGAACCCCTCGGCCGGGGTGCCGGCCCGGTTGACGCCGATGACCTCGACGCCCAACGCGCGGGCCCGCCAGGCCACCTCCCGCCCGATCGCCCCGGTGCCGAACACCACCATCGTGCTGCCGATGACGTCCTGGGCCACCACCCGGACCCACTCGTGGCGTTCCTGCGCCGCGCGGTACTCCGGGAAGGCCCGCGCGTGCAGCAGCACCGCCCCGATCACGTACTCGGCGATCGGCACGTTGTACGAGTTGGGAGACCGGGTGTAGATCAGTCCCTCGTCGAGCCGGCGATGCCAGGCGTCCCCGCCGACCCAGTCGAAACCGGCGGCGGTGATCTGCACCCACCGCAGCTTCTGACACCTGTCGAGCAGCACGTCGAAGAGGTCCTCGTTCATCGCGCTGCGCAGGATCACCTCGGCGTCGAAGTACTCCTCGCGGGCCGGTTCGTCGTCGGCCACCGCCGTGAACCGGCAGTCCGGGTACCGCTCGTGCAGCTGCGGCAGCAGCTCGGCGAGGTTCGGGGTGATCAGGACGTGTGGACCGTCGGTCACGAGGACCCCTTCGCCTGCTCCGCCCGCTTGGTGTAGCTCAAGCCGCCCTTGGCCCAGTTGTCGTGCGAGACCTCGTAGAGCAGGACGTGGGTGTTCTCCCGGGGGGAGCCGTACTTGACCAGGACGTCGGTCAGTTCCGCGATGATCGCGTCCTTGGTCTCCTGGTCACGGGGGCTGATCTCGGCGCGGATGATTGCCATGGGTGTCAGTTCTCCTTGGTCGTCGCGGTGCCGGCGAAGTCCGGGTTGCGGTCGTACTCGGCCTTCACGGCCAGGTAGGCGAAGGCGTGCTTGACGTTGGTGGCCAGCACCCCGTCGAAGACCTCACGGGCCTTGTCGATCTCGCCGTTGTAGTAGTGCCAGTTACCCAGCCCGTAGCCCTGGGTGACGGTACGCAGCCCGTCGCCCTCGCACATCGCCCACAGCTGGTCCGAGCTGATCTGACCGGTGTAGAGCTGCATCCGGCCCTCGTACCCGACGAGGTGGTCCTCCTCGACCAGCTCGATCGTGCGGAACCGGTCGAGCACCTCGTCGGCCTCGGCCGGTCGGCCCAGCCGGCGCAGCGCCATGTACTGCCAGTCCTGCGAGGCGACGGTGCCCTCCTGGTGCCGGGAGGCGCGCTCGGCCTCCCGGAAACTGGGCAGGCAGCCCTCGAAGTCACCGAGCAGGTACTGGGCGACGCCGAGGTGGTACCAGACCGAGGTGTGCAGGGTGGTCAGGTACCTGTCGAGGGCGGCCGGGTCCTGCGCGGCCATCGCCTCGCTGAGGTGCTGCGGCCGTACCTGCTCGGGCCGACCGAGGATCAGGCTGACGACGTCCTTCTCCACCTCGACCTGGTACATCTCGTACTCGTCCTCGACCTTGTCGAGCTGGTCGGCGGCGGCACGCAGGTCCTCGACGGCACCGGTGTAGTCACCGATCGAGATGCGCCGGTGGCCCCGGAAGCGCAGCAGCCGGGCGCTGCCCGGGTCCTGCTCCAGCGCCTCGGTGAGCAGCGCCACCGACTCGGCGTGCTTGTTGAGGTAGCCCTTGAGCCGAGCGGCGATGATGTAGCGCTCGGTCAGCGATACGGACGTCATGGGCCTGCCTTTCGTCACAGGTGGTGGCCGGAAGAGCCGGCGGGGGCGCCGGTGGGCGGCGCCCCCGCCACCGCAGGGTCAGCGGTCGAGCCAGATGTTCTTGTAGAACCGGTACGTCGGGGTGGCGTCGCCCCGGTAGCCCATGACGTCCTTCTGCACCACGTCGTAGTCGGCGTTGAGGAAGGTCATGGCCACCGGTCCCCGCTCGGCGAGGATCTTCTCGGCCTGCTGGTAGAGGGCGGCGCGCTTGTCGGAGTCCATCTCGGAGCGGGCCTGCACGATCAGGTTCTCGTACTCCTGGTCGCTCCAGTTGCCGTAGTTCAGGCCGCCACCGGAGAGGAAGCTGGCGGTGAACCGCTCGTCCGGGTCGTAGGTCAGACCGAACCCGGACTGGTACATGTCGAAGTCCCCGGACTTGGTCCGGCTGTCGGCGATGGTGGCCTCGACCGACTCGATGGTCACCTTGATGCCGATCTTGGCGAGCTGCTGCTGCTCGACCTCGGCCGACCGGACCTGGAACGCGGAGGTGGCGATCACCATCAGCTTCGCCTCGAAGCCGTCGGGGTAGCCCGCCTCGGCCAGCAGCGACTTGGCCTTCTCGATGTCCGGCTCGCCGTACACCGGCTCGGTCAGCGCGCCGAACCGGTCCGGGGGCAGGTAGCCGGAGTTGAGCGGGGTGCCGAAGCCGGAGTTGGCGACGTTGAGGATCTCCTGCCGGTCCAGTGCCAGGAAGACGGCCTGCCGGACCTTGACGTCGTCGTACGGCGCCTTGGAGGTGTTGAGGCGCAGGTGCAGCGAGAGCGAGCCGGAGCCGCCGTACCACTTCAGGCCCTCGTCACGCTTGAGGGCGTCGATGAACTCGGGCGCGGGCCGCCAGAGGAAGTCGACGGTGCCGCTGCGGACGGCGGCCGCCCGGGCGTTGTCGTCGGGGTTGAAGGTGAAGTCCAGCCCGTCCAGGTACGGCACGCCGGGCTCCCAGTACCGGTCGTGCTTGTCCAGCTTGATGGCCTGGCCGGTGACCCGGGAGGTGAGCTTGAACGGACCGCTGCCACCGTCGACGCTGCCGTTGAGACCACCCTCGGCCTCGACCACGGTCCGGTCCACGATCGAGGACGCGGCGGTGGAGAGCAGGGTCAGGATGGCGGCGTTCGGCGTGGCGAGGGTCATCTCGACGGTACGCTCGTCGACCGCGTCGACAGCGGTGATCCCCTCGTAGCTGCGCGCCCGGGGGGCCCGCGTCTCCGGGTTCTGGATCCGCTCGATCGAGTACTTGACGTCCGCCGCGTTGACCTGCCGGCCGCTGTGGAAGTACGCGTTGTCGCGCAGCTTGAACGTGACCTTCTGGCCGTCCTCGCTCTGCTCCCAGGACTCGGCGATCCCCGGCTTGATCTCGCCCCGGTAGGACTGGACCAGCGACTCGTAGATCTGCTCGTTGATGACGAAGGCCGAGGTCTCCGACATCTTGTGCGGGTCCAGTTCCTGGGCGTCCAGGCGGATCATGATGCTGAGCCGTCCGCCGGACTTCGGGTCGCCGTCCGGTTGGGCGTCGTCCTCCAGCCGCACGTTGCCCATCAGGCCGTCGTTGCCGCTGTCCCCGTTATTTGTCGACGGCGGTTCGCCGCCGGAGCAGCCGGCCGCGAGCGCCGCGACGACGCCCACCGCCAGCACCCTGGTAAGAATTCGAGATCGCATGGGTCTCCTTGGCTGGTGTCACTGTCAGCACTTACAGGTCACGCCGGCTTCCACGTCTCCCCGTAGACCCGAAGCCAGTTGGCACCGAGGATCTTGGTCACGTCCTCAGGCGAGAAGCCGCCGGCGAGGAACGCCTCGGTGAAATTGGGGAAGTCCGAGGCGTCGTCCATACCGATCGCCCGACGCTCGTTCCAACCGAAGTCGCCGAGGAGGTTCTGGTGCTCCTTGGACTTCGACTGCGCGATGGACTTCAGCTGGGCGATCCGCATCGGCTCGGTCCACGTCTCGTCGTAGTCGGTGGCGATGGCGACGTGGTCGATGCCCGCCACCTCCACCACGCGGCTGACGTGCTCGACGAAACGGGTGAGGTCGGGACGCCGGGACGGGGCGTCCGGGTAGTAGAGGAACCCTGACAGGGTGGTGATACCCATGACGCCGCCCTGCTCCCCGAGGGTGCGCAGGTATCCGTCCGACTTGGCCCGGATGTGCGGCGACATCGCGTCGCAGAAGGAGTGCGTGACGACGACCGGCTTCGCGGAGGCCTCCATGGCGTCCAGTCCGGTGCGTTCGCCGCAGTGTGAGACGTCGACCAGGATGCCCAGCTCGTCCATCGCCTGGACGAACGACCGGCCCCGGTGGGTGAGTCCGGGGTCGACCTCCTCGCCGCAGCCGGCACCGAGCAGGTTCTGCCGCTGGTAGGTCAGTTGCAGGATGCGGACACCCAGGTCGTAGAAGGTGCCGAGCAGGTCCAGGTCGACACCGATCATCTCGGTGTCCTGCGGACCGAAGATGACGGCTTCCTTGCCCTCGGCCTTGGCCCGCTCGATGTCGGCCACGGTGAGCGCGAGCAGCACGTCGTCGGGGTGCTCGTCGATCCACCGCCGGCACCGGTTCACCTGACGAAGGGCGGTGACGGTGTCCGCGTACGGCGTGGTGACGGTGTGGTTCACCGCTGTCACCCCGCCCCGGCGGATCCGGTCGAGGTGGGCGTCGCTGAGTTCGATGACCGTACTTCCGTCCACGACAGTGGCGGAGGTGTGCAGTTCGGCAGCCGACATGGTGGTGGCTTCCGGGGCGGCAGTGTTCACGTGGTGTTCTCCAGCATCCCGAGATCGGAAGATGCACGGACTGTACGAGGAACGCCAGTTCATGTCCATAGAGTTGACGAAATCGTCGCCTAACTCTTTGAGAATGACGAAATTCGTCGTAATCCGGGATCGACGGAGATGACCGTGCGGGGTTCTCGTCCCCCCGACCACCAGACTGGGGTTTTTGCCGGGAAACCGGGCTGACCAGGGCGGACGTCCGCCACGACGGTGTCGCCGGGCCCGGGGCCGCGACAGGCCCCACGGACCCCCCTCACCGCCGGGGCGTAGCATGTCCCGACGCGCGCCGGACACCACGTCACACCTGCGGGCCGGAGGACACGAGCGGGCATGACGAACCACGACGACGACGCCGTTCTGGTCGCGTCCCTGTCCGACCGGCTCACCGGGCTGACCTTCACCGACAGCACCACCGAGCAGGTCACCGCGTTGCTCGTCGACACGATCGTCGAGTGGGGCCGCGAACGCCGGTGGCGGGTCTACCGACGCGCCGCGAGCGTCGTACCCCTGCCACCGCCGATGTCCGGGCAGCACTCCGTCGTCGACGTCGCCTGCGCCCGGCCCGACGCGCCGCCCATGGTCTTCGAGGTCGACCACACCGACCGTCGCCGTACCGTCGACAAGCTCCTCGCCGAGGCCGCTGCGGGGCGGATACCGATCTGGGTGCGGTGGGGCAGCCGGGGCTTCGCCACCCCACCGGAGCCGATCCGGATGGTCACCGTCGCGGTCACCGCCCGGACCGACGACCAGGGGGTACGCCGGTACTCCCGGCGGCTCGTCCGGGACCTTCCCCCACCCCGGCACCAGGCCGAGGCGATCACCCCCGCCACCCCGGACTCCCTCTTCGAACCGGGGTGACGATCCGGGTGGTCACCGGCGAACCGGTCGGCCGTTGCGGATGAGCCCCGGCGGCTCGGCGACGGGCGTCAGGGGCTCTCCCACCTCGACTCGATCGTGGTGAAGCCGCCACCCGCCCGAGCGGCCGAGGCGATGGCGGTCAGCACTTCGAGCACGTGCAGACCGCGTGCCCCCGTCGCCTGCGGGCGACGGCCCGTCAGGATCGCCTCGGCCATGTCGACGAGGCCCATCCCCATGAACCCGTCCGACTCGTGGGGGCCCGGGAGCACCTCGGCGAAGTCGCTACCGGCGTTCTTGAGCAGCACCGGGCCGCCCCAGGAGTTGGCCTGGGCGGCGACGACGGTGCCCTCGGTGCCGTGGATCTCCAGGTGCGGCGTCCGCGTCGCCGCGACGTCGAAACTGGTCACCAGCATGCCCACGGCCCCGCTCGCGAACTCCAGGACGCTGTTGACGTGGGTGAGGGTCTCCACGGTGAAGGTCGACCCAGCGCGAGGCCCGGTCAACACCACGCGCTCGGCGCGCGCCGACGCGCCCAGGGCCCCGACCCGGACGACGGAACCCATCAGGGCGGTCAGGACCGAGAGGTAGTACGGACCGATGTCGAACAGCGGCCCGGCCCCCTCCTGGTAGAGGAACTCCGGCTCCGGGTGGAACCGCTCCGGACCCGGGTTCATCATGGCGGCGTTCACCGAGGTCGGGGTCCCGATCGCCCCCTGGGCGAGGAGGGCCGCACAGGTCCGCGCCCCGGCACCCAGGAAGGTGTCCGGGGCGGTGCCGACCCACAACGACCGGGCCCGGGCGGCGTCCAGGATGCGGTGGCCGTCGGCCATCGTGGTGGCCAGGGGCTTCTCCGTGTAGACGTGCTTGCCCTGCGCCAGGGCGCGCAGGGTCACCTCGGCGTGCACCCTCGGCGGGGTCAGGTTGAGCACCAGGTCGACGTCCGCAGCGGCCAGCAGCGCGTCGACCGAGTGCACCTCCGGCACCCCGTGGGCCTGCCCGAGCGCCCGCGCCCGCGCCGGATCGGCGTCGGCGCAGGCGACAACGGTGACCGCCGACCGGCCCGCGAGGTTGGCGAGATACCGGGAACTGACGTTGCCGCATCCCACCACCCCCACCCGGACCGTACGCGCAGCGGCGGCCATGTCAGGAGAGCCGGACTTCTCGACCGGTCCGCGCCGACTCGTAGATCCCGTCGAGCATCCGCATGACCTCGACACCGTGCGAGACCGGTGCCACCTTCTCCGCCTCTCCGAGACACAGCGAGACGAAGTGCGTGATCTCGTTGCGGAAACCCTCGGCGAAGTCGAACGAGAGGTGGTCGATCTGGGGTCCCACGTTCAGGACGGTGTCGTGCATCTCGGTGGCGATACGCAACTGCGGTTCGAGTTCCGCGCCACCCCGCTCACCGAAGACCGCCACTTCGAGGCGGTCTTCGAGGGCGTGCAGTGAGTAGCTCGTCTCAAGGGTCAGGGACGAGCCGTCGTCGAAACGGATGAGGGCTGCGGCGAAGTCCTCGACGTCGCTCTGCGTGGGGTCGTAGTCAGCGACCTTGTACCGCGACAGGGACGTCACGTTGGCCCGGTTCCCCAACGGCGAGTGGGTGACGGCGCTGACCGTCACCGCCTTCGGGGTGCCCATGAAGTACCAGCAGAGGTCCAGCGCGTGCACCCCGATGTCGATGAGCGGCCCACCCCCGGACCTGGCCTGGTCGGCGAACCACCCACCCGGGTTCCCGATCCGTCGGATGTTCGTCGCGCGGGCGTGGTAGATGTCGCCGAGCAGCCCGTTGTCCACGAACGACTTGAGGACCCGGGCGTTCGAGCCGAACCGCCTGACGAAGCCGACCTCCAGGTGCCGTCGGTTCCGCTCGACGGCCTCGACGAGCGCCTGGGTCTCACCCGCCGTACGGCTCAACGGCTTCTCCACCAGGACGTGCTTGCCGGCGTCAAGGGCCGCCGTGGCGATCTGGGCGTGGGTGTCGTTCCACGTGCAGATGCTCACCGCGTCGATCTCCGGGTCGGCAAGCAGGCTGTCGAGCGTGGGGTGCACGCGGGCCACGTCGAACGTCTTCGCCTTCTGCGCACTCCGTTCGGGATTGAGGTCGTACACCCCGGCGAGGTGGACGTCCGGGTTGGCGGCGTACGCGGCGAGGTGCATCTCCGCGATGCTTCCCACGCCGATGACGCCCACACCGAGCCTGCTCACCTGGCCGCCCCCACCTCGGCGAAGAGCCGCTTGGTGTTCGCCAGACCGACGGTGTTGGCCATCAGGCACTCCTCGATGCCCTCGAACTCGATGGAGACGAAACCGTCGTAACCGGCGGCGAGGACGCCCTGCACGATCCGGCGCATGTCCAGGTCGCCGTAGCCGACGATCGAGCCGAGCAGGTAGGTCCCACCGAAGGTGTGGTGCCAACCGTCGCCCGGGAACTGCGAACGGACGTAGAAGTCCTTCAGGTGGACGATGCTGGCGTACGGGGCGTTCTCGGCGACCGCCACCACCGGGTTCTCGTCCACCGACATGAAGTTGCCGACGTCGAGGGTGGTCTTGAAGTTCGGCTCGTCGACCAGGTGGATCAGGCGGCGGACCCGCTCACCACCGTTCATCAGCAGCCCGTGGTTCTCCACACTGGTGGTGATGCCGTACTGGGCGGCGTACTGGGCGATCTCCTTGCACACCGCCACCATCCGGGGCATCAGCGCCTCGAAGTCGGCGACGTCCTTCGCCCGGTGGGCCCACTTCGCGACGTCGTGCCGGAAGAGGGTGATGTCCAGTGCGGCGGCCACGTCGATGTGCCGCTTGACCCGCTCCATGTGCTTCTGGGCGTCCGGGCCGAGCAGGTCGGCCGGGACGACGAGGTTCGACAGGGTCACACCCTGGTCGGCCGCCCGGGTCTTGATCTCCTTCACGAAACCGGGGTCCTGGTCGAGGGTGGAGGTGTCGTTGGAGATCTCGGGCGAGAGCGACACCGTCGCGATCTCCATGTGGGTGGCGTCGCTGGCGCCGATCCAGTCGATGACGTCCAGAAGGCTCATCTTGCCGGTACGCAGGTGCTGGTAGAAGGAGTACGAACTGAAACCGAACTGCACGGGGTGTCCTT
>NZ_JBEPEQ010000057.1:0-16207 GCF_040300925.1 Micromonospora sp. NPDC000207 | reverse complement strand
CGCCGATCCAGTCGATGACGTCCAGAAGGCTCATCTTGCCGGTACGCAGGTGCTGGTAGAAGGAGTACGAACTGAAACCGAACTGCACGGGGTGTCCTTTTCTCTCGGGAATGGCGGGTCTTCGCCGGTCGGTGGGGTTCCGCCCGGTCGGCGGTCTTCGCCGTTCGGTGGGGGGTCAGGAGAGGGCCGCGTACCGGCGACGTCGCTCCGCCTGGCGTACCGGGTCGGGGATGGGCGAGGCCATGAGCAGTCGCTTCGCGTACGGATGCTCCGGTCGGGAGGTGACGACGTCGCCGTCACCGGTCTCCACGATCCGGCCCTTGAGCATGACCGCGACCCGGTGGCAGATGTAGCGGACCACCGACAGGTCGTGGGAGACGAAGAGGTAGGCGACCCCGGTCTGTTCCTGGACCTCGATGAGCAGGTCGAGGATGCGGGCCTGGGTGGAGAGGTCGAGGGCGCTCACCGGCTCGTCGCAGACGATGAGCCGGGGCTTGAGCGCCAGCGCGCGGGCGATGGCGATCCGCTGCCGCTGCCCGCCGGAGAACTCCCGGGGGTACCGTCGGCCCGCGTCGGCCTCCAGTCCGATCTGGTTCAGCAGCTGCCCGATCCGCGCGGAGGCCTCGGCCCCGGGTACGCCCTGGGCCCGCAACGGCTCGGCGAGGATGTTCTCCACCGACATGGCCGGGTTGAGCGACGAGTACGGATCCTGGAAGACGACCTGGATGTCGCGGCTGAGGGCGCGGCGGGCACGTCGGCCGGCGTGGGTGATGTCGACGCCGTCGAAGGTGACGGTTCCGCTGGTGACCGGGGCGAGGCCCAGCACCGCCCGCCCGAGGGTGGTCTTCCCCGAGCCGGACTCCCCGACCAGGCCGACGGTCTCCCCCGCCCCGACCTGCATGGAGACGTCGTGCAGGGCGTGGAAGGACGGGCTACGCCAGCGGGCGCCGCGGTAGACGACGTTGATGTCGCTGATGTCGAGCAGTGGCCTGTCGGGGGCGCTCACGACCCCACCTCCTGAAGGTCGCCGCGTTCCCGCCGGGGTGGCGCGTCTTCGAGGGTCGAGTTCAGCAGCATCCGGGTGTACTCGTGCCGGGGGTCGGCGAAGAGGTCGGCGACCGGCCGCTGTTCGACGAGGACACCGTCGCGCATCACCGCCACCCGGTCACAGATGTCGGCGACCACACCCAGGTTGTGGGTGACGAGGACCAGGCCCATGTCGCGCTCCCGTTGCAGGTCCCGCAGGAGTTCGAGGACCTCCGCCTGGACCGTGACGTCGAGTGCGGTGGTCGGTTCGTCGGCGATGAGCAGTTCGGGGTCGCAGGAGACCGCACCCGCGATCAGGACGCGCTGCGCCATCCCGCCGCTGAGCTGGTGGGGATAGGCGGCGAGGGTACGGGCGGGGTCGGGGATGCCGACGCGGTCGAGCAGTTCCAGGGCACGGGCGGTCGCCGCCTTCCTGGAGAGGCCGAGCTGACGTCGCATCGGCTTGGTCAGCTGGGCACCGACTGTGAAGGAGGGGTCCAGGTTCGACATCGGTTCCTGCGGTACGTAGGCCATCCGCCGCCCACGGATCTTCTGCATCTCCCCCTCGCGCAGCCCGATGAGGGGCTGCCCGTCCAGGCAGAGCTGCCGGGCGCTGACGACGGCGTCGGGCGGGAGGAGCCCGAGGATCGCGAACGACGTCTGGGACTTCCCGGACCCGGACTCCCCGACCAGACCGAGCACCTCGCCGCGCGCCACGTGCAGGGACACCCCGCGAACCACGTCCTTGGCGGTGCCGTCCTCGGCCACGTACCGCACCGCCAGGTCCTCCACCCGCAGGAGGGCGTCCGAGGTGGGCTCGCCGTCGACGGCCCGCTCCTCC
Source organism: Micromonospora sp. NPDC000207 (assembly GCF_040300925.1). Lineage (NCBI taxonomy): Bacteria > Bacillati > Actinomycetota > Actinomycetes > Micromonosporales > Micromonosporaceae > Micromonospora > Micromonospora sp. NPDC000207. Next base: position 14,340 of record NZ_JBEPEQ010000057.1, on the reverse strand, counting down.
ACCCGAGGGGCGTCGGTACGGGCCGGACGGGCCGCCCGCTTGGCCTTGCTCCGGAGGCTGACCCCGAGGGAGTCGGCGAGGGCCGCCCCGAAGAGCACGAGCGCCATGACCGTGCAGCCGATGGCGACGCCGGGCGCGATGACCAGCTCGGGGGCGCGCTGGAAACTCTGGAAGGCGTTGCTGAGTTCCCCGCCCCAGCTGGGGCGCTGCGGATCGCCGAAGCCGAGGAACTCCAGCCCGGACTGGACGATGATCGCCATGCCGAAGATGAACGAGGACCGTACGAGGATCGGACCCAGGACGACGGAGAGCACGTGGCGGAAGATGATGCGCAGGTCCGACAGGCCCGCCACCCGGGCGGCGTCGAAGTAGAGCTCCTCGCGTACGCCGATCACGGCGCTCCTGGTCAGTCGGAAGATGTCCGGCGAGGCCAGGACCCCGAGGGTGATCATCGTGGGGGCGAGGCCGCTGCCGAGGGAGGCGATCACCACGATGATGATCAGGATCTCCGGCAGGGACATGAGCATGTTGAAGATCCAGCTGGACACCCCGTCGAACCACCGGGCGTAGTAGCCGGCGAGCAGACCTGCGGGAATCCCGCACAGCAGTGCGGTGGCCAGCATGATCACGCCGGCCTGGAGGCTGACCCGGCCGCCGAAGAGGAGTCGGCTGAGGATGTCCCGCCCGTTCCCGTCCGTACCGAGTGGATGGTCGAGGCTCGGCGGCCGGAGCGCCTCGGCGAGCACCACCAGGTTGGGATCGCGGGGGGCGAGGAGGGGGGCGAGGATGCTCGCGACGACGATGGCGAGCAGGACACCCCCGGCCACCACACCCATCGGGTTGCCGAGGAAGGCGCGAAGTCTTCTGGAGGTGCGGCCGGCGGGGGCCGCAGTCATGTCGACGCTCATGCGTTCCGTACCTTCGGGTTCAGCGCGGCGTAGAGGATGTCGACCGTCAGGTTGACGAGCACGACAACGAGAACCGTGAAGAGCAGGACGCCCATGATCACGGGGATGTCGCTGTTGCCCGAGGCGTTGATGGCGACGGCTCCGATGCCCTGGAGACCGAACACCCGCTCGACGATGGCCGCACCGCTCATCGCCGCGATGAACTGCAACGAGAGCATCGTCAGCGCCGGCGGAGCCGCGTTGCGCAGGACGTGGGCGAGCAGGATGTTCCGTTGTGACAGCCCTCGGCTGCGCAGCGTCCTGACGTACGCCTGGCTGTTGACGGTGATCACGGAGTTGCGCAGTTGCTGGGCGATGGCGGCGATCGAGCCGATCGACAGCGCGGTGATCGGCAGGACGATGGACCAGAGCCACCCGCTCGGTGAGTCGCTCAGGTGGATGTAGCCGGTGGCGGGGAACCAGCCGAGCTGCACGGCGAAGGTCAGGGCCAGGATGATCGCGACCCAGAAGTTCGGCAGGCTGAAGCCGAGCACCATGACCACCTGGAGGACCCGGTCGAGGGGCCCGGGTCGGGTCGCCGCGAGCAGGCCGAGGGCGACTCCCAGCACCGCAGCCACCAGGACGGCGCCGAGCGCGAGCGACACGGTGACCGGCAGCCGGGACACGATGAGGTCGATGACCCTGGCGTTCTGCGCGGACGAGATGCCCAGGTCACCCCGGACGACGCCGCTCAACCAGTCCAGGTACTGCGTGACGACCGGTCGGTCGAGGCCCAGTTGCTCCCGTTTGACAGCCACCTGCTCCTCGGTGGCGTAGAGACCGAGCGCGCCCCGGGCGGGGTCGGAGCCGGTGAGCATGAGGAAGAAGTACATCCCCGTCACCACCGTGAACGCCAACAGCAGGCCCGTGGCCAGCCGGCGGCCGATGAAGCCCAGCATGCCTGCTACCTCCTAGCTGACCTGGGGTTACTCCCCGGGTGGGTCGACCCTGTGTCGACCCACCCGGGGATGGGGAATCAGTTGGCCGGGGCGAAGAACCGCAGGCTCGGCATCAGCTGCGCCTGCTGCATGGTCACGTCGATCTCCGGCTTGGACAGGTAGACGTTCTCCTGCGTCACGATCGGGGCGAACCAGGCCTGCTCCACGAGGTGGGTGTTCAGCTCCTTGTAGAGAGCGGCCTGCTCGTCGCCCTGGGCTGCGGGAATCTCCTTGAGCAGCCGGGTGACGGTCTCGTCGGTGTACCCGAAGTGGTTCCACAGCGACGTCGGGGTGAGCTTGTTCAGCACGTCCGTCCACGCCGGGATGTTCGTGGAGAAGGAGAGCATGAAGGCGGGCTGCCCCTTCAGGGTCTCCAGGCCACCGTTGGCGAAGCCGTTGACGGGGACCTGTTCGACGGTGATGCCCACGTCGCCGAGGTACTGGGTGACGATCGGCACCAGCGGGGACATGAACCCCTCACTGAACGAAATCTTGATCTTGAATCCGTCCCCGTGGCCCGCAGCGGCCAGCAGCTCCCGCGCCTTCGCCGGGTCGTACGGGTAGCGCTCGTTGAGCTCCGGCACCCACGCCTCGCTTGACGGGTTGAAGGTCTGGGTGGAGACCTGACCGAACCCGCTGTAGTGGGTGTCGAGGATGGCCTTGCGGTCGAGGGCGTGGTTGATCGCCTGCCGGACCCGTACGTCGCCGAGGGCCGCCGAGGCCTCACCGGCACGGTCCTGGAGGATGATCCCCTGCCACTCGCCGGGCACCGTCTTGACCGTGAGACCGTCGGACTTGGCCTTCGGCACCATGTCGGAGGTCCCGTACATGAACTGGATCTGACCGGTGGCCAGGGCGTTGTACCGGGCGGTGAACTCCTCGTACGGCCGGATCACCACGGTCTCGAACGGGAACGCCTCCCGGTTCCAGTAGCCCTCGCGGGCGGTGAACCGGTAGCTGACGCCCTTCTCCGAGGCACCGGCGTCGAGCAGGTACGGCCCGGAGCCCACCGGGGTCGTGGCGATACCGCCGGCGGCGAGCGCCGTGGGGCTGGCCATGTACCCGAGGTACGTCGCCAGCGCGGCAAGCAGGCCGGGGCTCGGCTCGCTCAGGTGCAGGCGCACGGTACCCGGATCGGTGACCTCGACACGCACGATCACCCGAGCCGCCTCGGAGGCGCTGCCCGCACCCGCCTTCCGGGCCTCGATGTTGACCTTGACTGCCTCGCCGTCAAACGTGGCACCGTCACTGAACGTCACGCCCTCACGGAGCTTCAGGGTGAGTTCGGTGAGGTCGTCGTTGTACTCGTACTCGGTCGCGAGGTTGCCCTCGATCTTGGACTCGGCGGTCTTGCGCAGCAGAGGGTCGTAGACGGCCTCGGCGTAGTGGATGACCGCCCCCTCCTTCATCTCGGCGGGGTCCCAGGTCAGTACGTCGCCGTTGTTGCCGAGGACGAGCTGGGACGAGTCCGCTTCCTGGGCCTGTCCCCCAGCGCCACAACCGGCGAGGGCGAGAACGACTACGGCAAACGCTGCCGTCAGCGTGCGTGGTAGCTGCACCGTGTTCCCTTCTATTGCTACAAAGTCAGCGCCGTCAGGCGTTGCTCTGGGTGACGAGACTCGGATCAGCGGATCAGACGATTCCGAGTTGTTGACTCATGACCATCGCGGTCGCGCCGCGCAGGACGATGTCGTCGCCGAGTTCGGAGAGCCGCAGCACGATGTCGCCGTGGACCTCGGTCAACGCGCGCTGCCTGATGGTCTCCATGGTGGCGGCGGCCAGGGGCCCCTCCAGCACCCGCTGCGGACCGCTGAGGACGATCTCCGAGACGTTGAGGGCGGCGACGATCGGAGCCAGCACGCACCCGAGGGACTCCCCCGCCACGGCGAGTACCCGGTCGCGCTCCCCCTCGGTCCGAGCCTCCGAGAGGTCCTCCTGGATGCGCCGGGTCGACAGCCAGGTCTCCAGGCAACCGTTCTTGCCGCAGACGCAGGACCGGCCACTGTCCGGGTCCACGACCACGTGGCCGATCTCCCCCGCCGCGAACCTGCTGCCCAGGACGGGTGTGCCCCCGAGCAGGAGCCCCGCCCCGACGCCGACACCGACCCGGACGAGGAGAGAGTCGGCGGCGCTCTCGGCGTAGCTGCGCTCGGCGAGCGCTGCCGCATTGGCATCGTTGGCCACGTGCACGGGACAGGCGAACTCCTCCGCCAGCACCGACTGGAGGTTGACGTCCTTCAACCCCAGGTTGGGTGCGCTGAGGACGACGCCTCCCAGGTCCACGATGCCCGGGGTGCCGACGCCGATGCCGAGAAGCGGCGCGGTCACCTCCTGACACAACTCCCTGACCAGGCCCACGACCTTGGCCAGGGCGTCGGTGCCGGCGCTCCCGGCGATCTCGACCTGCCGACGGGTCACCACCGCCCCACCGAGGTCGAGCACCGCACCCCGGTAGAGCGTCGAGTGACTGAGGTCCACGGCGACGGTCTGGTAGGCGTGCTCGTTGAACTCCAGCATCATGGCCGGCTTGCCCGGTCGACTCCCGGCCCGCATGCCCACCTCGCGGACGAGGTGATCCGAGAGGAGATCGCTGACCACGTCCGAAACCGACACCCGCGTCAGCCCGGTCCGTCGCGCCAGGTCCGCCCGGCTGCGCGGCCCCTCCCGGTACAGCATGCGCAGCAGCAGCTCGCGGTTGTGCACCCGGGCCTGCTCCGGCAACACCTTCTCGCCCGTGCGGACCCGGGCCGGAACCCCGTCCCGCCGTGGGGCTCCCGCCGCTCGACTCGACGGAACTGGCGAGGAGGACCCCGCCGTATCAATGCGCTTCACCCGGTTAGTACAGGGGGCTAACAAACCTCTTCACAAGAACCCGGTTCGGCTTGTTGCCAAGTCGTTACCTGACCCCGCACCCGCCCCTCGGACCCGGTCCGACCAGCCCACCCATCCGCCAGCACCCCTCCCACAGCGACCCCGAGGGACCACCCGGACCCCGCCGAACCGAGCCCCACAGGGGTGAGGGACAACATCGAAAACCATTCTTCGGTACGGTCCACCGGGGCCTTTCGGCGCAGCGCGATAATCCCTTTTCAACGGCTGTAGACATGCGGGCCGACACGACCTGCCACACGACACGGGATACGGCCGGGACGCATCGACCGCGAACATCGCCCGCAACGCCGGAGGGCCGACGGCACGGCGCGGATCGCCCAGCAGCGGCAGCGGTCTCCCACCGCCCCACCGAGACCGGTGACCGAATGAGACCACTGGCGGACCGCCTGCCCCGGCCGGTGAAGACACGTTCCCGTCCCACGACAGCAGGCCCCGGGAAACGCCTGGCCGATCGCCGAATGACGATACGAGGCGGCGCACGAAGACGACCCCCGACAAGAAGGAGAAGACCATGAAGTTCCGCAAGAAGCCCGTCGAGATCGACGCCGTCCTCTGGGGAGCCCCCGAAGACGCCCACGACCTGGTCGAATGGGCCGACGGGGCCGTGGCCTACGACCCGCACACCGGCGGACCCACCGGCCCCGCCGGTGAGGACTGGGGGCGACTCACCGTCACCACCCTGGAAGGCGAGCACGTCGCGACCCCCGGCGACTGGCTGATCAAGGGGGTCAGGGGCGAGTCGAGGAGGCGGGCGAGGTCGCCACCGCCTGGATCGGCACCGTCGACCAGAACCCCCGCAAGGGCGTCACCCACACCGTCGACGACGTCGCCGACGTCGCCTTCACCGCCCTCGTCGCCATCGCCGGCCTCGGGCGCGACCCCGAGCAGGTGATGGACGACTGTTCCCGCAAGGTCGCGGATCGATGCCGATGATCGTCGGGCAACCGCCGTCAGGAAGCGGCGCTCTCCCCCGGCAGCGAGCGGGCACCGTCCGATCGGCCGGCGAAGCGATCAAGGGCCGTGTTACGCAGCCGTCGAGCCTGCGTCTCCACCAGATCCAGGAGGTACGCCTGGAGTGACTGCCCGCGCGCCTTGGCCTGGGCCGCCAGGACGTCCCGCACTTCTTCCGGCACGTCTCGGATCTGGAGAGCCACCATGCTTCATCATGCATGCAGCACGTTCACCTGTCAGTCTGCGCAGCCCATCCCGCACGCCGGTGACGCCATCGGGTCGAGGCGACTAAGCTGTTAGCTAGACGAGGAGGTCGAATGATGTCGACTGAAGCCGTGCACTACAACATGCATGATGCCAAGACCCACCTGTCACGCATCATCGAACGGGTGGAACGCGGCGAAGAGATCATCATCGATCGTGCAGGCACCCCGGTGGCGAAGGTGGTGCCGCTTGTACGACGAGCCAACCGCACGGCAGTCGGCTCCCTCGCCGGACAACTGGACCTCTCAGGCGACTGGGACTCCCCCCAGACCAACGCCGAGATCGCCGCTGACTTCGGCATCGGCGCATGACCCTGCTACTGGACACCCACGTCGCGCTCTGGGCCATCACCGGCGATGCGACCCTCGGCGTCGAGTTCCTCGACCAACTACGCCACGAGCCAGACATCTTCCTCTCTCCCGTCACCCTGTGGGAGATCACCATCAAGCAGAGCGCAGGGAAGCTCGCAGGACCCCCTGACCTCGCCGAGCGGGTGAGGGAGATGGGCTTCCGTCAACTCCCGGTAACCCATGCCCATGCCATCGCCGCCGGCCGCCTGCCGCCCCACCACCGCGACCCCTTCGACCGCATGCTGGTGGCGCAGGCGATCACCGAAAAGCTGACCCTGGCCACCCGCGACGCGTCGATAGCGCTGTACGACGTGGACGTCCTCAAGGTGTGATCGGACGAACTCGTCCTGGCGTGCCCGAATGCCCGTCGCGATCCCCTGGGCACCAGCCGCGGCTCGAACGTTGCGGCCCGGGGTCGATGTGATGGGTACGCCCCAATCAGCTGACCTGCGTTTGCCTGGTGGGGCGGGCGGGGCTCGAACCCGCGACCGAGGGATTATGAGTCCCCTGCTCTAACCTGCTGAGCTACCGCCCCGACGTGTGCGCCGGATACTAACCCGCTCAGTCGATCACAGCCAGCATGTCGGCAGCGGCGTGGAACACCCCCGGCTACACGATGAGCAACGCGAGAATAACAGCGCGCATCCGAGGCCGGGTGCCCCCGCAGGGGCGTCGACCCGGGCTGTGGGTGGCGCTCAGGCGGCGCGCAGGTCGGCCAGGACGGCACCGGCCGCCTCCCAGCCGCTGGCCAGCGCCCCTTGGATCGACGGGCTGGCCCGGTGGTCGCCGGCGACGTACCGGCCGTCGCCGAGGGAGACCGGCTTGCGCAGTCGGCCCTGCGGGGGTGGGGCGGCCGGGAGGGCGGCGGGAATCGAGACGGTGGTGAGGTGTGCCCAGTCCGCCGTGGACCGTCCGTAGAGCCGGGTCAGTTCCGCCCGTACGGCCGACTCGGGTGGGGCCGACGGACCGACCACCGACGTGGCCACCAGGTGTCGTCCGGCCGGGGCGTACGTGGGGGCGGCCTGACTGATCACCACGGTGTTCGCGACGGTCTCGCGGCGGTCGCCGTCGAGGAGCAGGATCGGCTCGTCGAGGGGTGCCGACTCGGTGCTGTGGTAGTAGGTGGTGTAGGCGTTCATGCGTACCGTCGGCAGTTCCGGCAGCAGCGTACCGGCGGTGGTCGGGTCGACGGCGACCACGACGGCCCGGCAGCCGATGTCGCCGGCCTGGGTCCGGACCCGGCCGGGGGCGATCTCGGCGACCGGCATCCCGGTGTCGATCAGCTCGGCGGGCAGCGGGGCGGCGATCGCCCGGGGCAGGGCGCGCATCCCGTCGGCGGGCACCCCGATCCGGCCCCTGACGAAGGTCCGCAGCACCATGGCCAGGAATCGGCTGGAGGTGGCGAGTTCGGCGTCGACGAGGACACCGGACAGGAACGGCCGGAGCAGTTCCTCGATGATCTCGTCGGAGAGACCGGCTCGACGCAGCGCCTCCTCGGAGGTGGTCTCCGGGGCGGAGAGCAGTCGGCTCGGCGGCAGGGTGGCGCAGCCGGCGGCGAGGGCTGCCAACCGGATCCGGTCGGTGAACGAACCGATGCCGGCCAGGGCGGTGCTCGCCGCGCCGGTCGGCTCGCGCAACGGGTTGACCAGCCGGTGCAGCTGCCCGCCCCGGCGGACCAGCACCCCGGGGGTGAACCAGCCCAGGTCCAGGCGGTCGGTGTCGAGCAGGGTGCCGAGCTTCGGGTACGCGGTGTTGAGCACCTGGAAGCCCCGGTCCAGCAGGTATCCGTCGACCTCGTCGGTGGCGACCCGGCCGCCGACGACGTCGCCGGCCTCCAGGATCCGCCACGGCGTGCCGGCCCGGTGCAGGCGGCGGGCGGCGGCGAGGCCGGCGAGTCCGCCGCCGACGATGACGACGTCAGTCTCAGCGATCATGTGTTTCCCGCCTTCCCCACACCGACCATCCTGACGGTCGGCGGACCTCGGGCGACGGCGAACTGATGATCTACCCCCGACGGGGGGTGCGGAAACGACGAGAGTGCGGGAACGACGGCAGCGCGCAAACGACGGGGTGCGAGGGACGGGGTGCGGGAACGACGATGCCCGTCGGCAGCGGCCGACGGGCATGTGGTGGAAGAGGCTCCCCCGTTTGGACTCGAACCAAAAACCTGCCGGTTAACAGCCGGCTGCTCTGCCAATTGAGCTACGGGGGACCGTCGTCAGTCGGCTCACGGATCGCTCCGATCGCCCTGTGACGGCAAAAGAATACAGGACTTCCCCGGGCGGCGGTCCAGGGGGTTGCCGCACCGGTTCCGCCGATCGCCCGGCCGACCCCAGACCGGCGCGAACCAGCGCGGGACCGCAGGGAAGCCGACACGGGACCGGTGCGTACCAGACAAATCGCCATCCTTGCGCCTGGAGGTATGACTGTGCAGGAGGATGGGTAGTTAGCTGCCGACAGAGGATGTAGGCGCGAAAGGGGCGCTGCCGCCGGAGCCTTCCGGCGGGCCCCGGTGCGCCAGGTACGAAAGGAGCCGCCATGCGCGGAAAGATCTTGTTCCTTGGCGGGCTGGCTGCGGGATTCGTCCTGGGCGCCCGTGCCGGCCGGGAGAAGTACGAGGAGTTGGTCGTGCAGGGCCGCAAGGTCCTCGACCACCCCACCGTGCAGGAGGCGGCGGGCGTTGCGCAGGCTCAGGCCAACCGGCTCTACAGCGAGGGCAAGGACCGGCTGAACCACTCCAAGCTGGGCGAGAAGCTGCACTCCGGCACCGGCGGCGACAAGCACGAGCTGACCTCCGCCGACGACGCGTTCGCCGGCACCCCGGCCAGCGTCGGGGCCAAGTCGGGCTCGTCCACCACCAGCACCCCCAGCACCACTGCCCGGACCAAGCCGTCCGGTGGTACGGGCACCAACGGCAGCACCGTCTGACCGAGTCGTACGCGTCGGGCCGGGCACCCCTTCGGGGGCACCCGGCCCGTTCGTTCGTCCCGGGGTGAGTACCGGCTACCCGGGCCGGTCCGTGAGTACCGGCTACCGGGCGGTCCCAGCCAACCCGGTTCAGATCCGGCCCACCAGGTCGGTCCCGGCTGTCCGGTTCAGTCCCGGTTGCTGCTGAAGGCCGCGTCGAAGGCCGCCGACGGAGCGTCGAAGGCGAGCCGCCTGACGAACTGCACCGCCTCGGGCGCACCGACGAGACGGTCCATCCCGGCGTCCTCCCACTCGATGGAGATCGGGCCGTCGTAGCCGATCGCGTTCAACGCCCGGAAGCAGTCCTCCCACGGCACGTCGCCGTGCCCGGTGGAGACGAAGTCCCAGCCCCTGCGCAGGTCCGCCCAGGGCAGGTGCGAGGAGAGCCGACCCCGTCGGCCGTCACCGGTGCGTACCTTGGCGTCCTTGCAGTCGACGTGGTAGATCCGGTCGGCGAAGTCGAAGAGGAAGTTGACCGGGTCCAGCTCCTGCCAGACGAAGTGCGACGGGTCCCAGTTCAGCCCGAACGCCGGCCGGTGGCCGATCGCCTCCAGGGTCCGTTTGGTCGTGTAGTAGTCGTAGGCGATCTCGCTGGGGTGCACCTCGTGGGCGAAGCGGACCCCGACCGAGTCGAAGACGTCCAGGATCGGGTTCCACCGGTCGGCGAAGTCCTGGTAGCCGCGCTCGATCATGGCCGGCGGAACCGGGGGGAACATCGCCAGGGTGTGCCAGATCGACGACCCGGTGAACCCGACGACGGTGTTCACCCCGAGCCGCGCCGCGGCCCGGGCGGTGTCCTTGATCCGCTCGGCGGCCCGCTGGCGTACGCCTTCGGGGTCGCCGTCGCCCCAGACCTCGGCGGGCAGGATGTCCTGGTGGCGCTCGTCGATGGGGTGGTCGCAGACGGCCTGACCGACCAGGTGGTTGGAGATGGTGAACACCTGGAGGTTGTACTTGGCCAGGGTCTCCTTCTTCCGGTCGACGTAGGTGTCGTCGGCGAGGGCCTTGTCGACCTCGAAGTGGTCGCCCCAGCAGGCGATCTCCAGGCCGTCGTAGCCCCACTCGGAGGCGAGCCGACAGACCTCCTCGAACGGCAGGTCGGCCCACTGGCCGGTGAAGAGCGTGATGGGTCGCGCCATTGTCCTTCTCCCCTTTTGTGATGGGGATTCCTCAACGGACCGGGGCGAGGTGACCGGTGGTCGGCCGGGTGTGACAGGTGATCGTCTCCGGGGCACCGGTGGGTGCGACACGCACCTGAGCCGACGGGTTGCGCCTCCCGCCGGTCACCGGCGACCTGGACGGGTCACCGACCCCCACTCTAGGTCCCACGTCACCGTCACGGAAGACCACCGACCCCGGCGGTACGGGCACCTTCAGGTGTGGCGGTGGGTGGCGTGGGTGGCGAGCGCGGCCAGGGCGGCCCGGGCGTCGTCGCGCAGGGTGGCGGTCTCCAGGGCGGCGAGCGCCGCCTCGGTACGGACCCTGATCATCTGCTCGATCTTCCCGCGGGCGCCGGTGGCCTCGATGATGTCCCGCAGCTCGGTCGCCCCCGTGGCGTCGAGCTCCGGGTTGCCGAACAGCTCCCGCAGCCGACCGCTCTGCAACCTGTCGGCGGAGCTGCGGGCCAGGGCCATCATCACCGTCGGCTTGCCCTCCCGCAGGTCGTCCAGGACGGACTTCCCGGTCAGCGACGGGTCACCGAAGACCCCGAGGACGTCGTCGCGGAGCTGGAACGCGTCACCGAGCGGATCGCCGAAGTCGACCAACGCCGCCAGGAGGGGGGCGTCGGCACCGGCCAGGGTCGCCCCGATCTGCAACGGGCGGGTGACCGTGTACCGGGCGGCCTTCATCCGGATCACGGTGAGGGCGCTGGCCACCGAGCCGTCACCGACCCCGGAGACGAGATCCAGGTACTCCCCGGCGATCACCTCGGTCCGCATCAGCGAGAACATGCCGTACCCCCGGTGCACCTGCTCCACCGTCAGCCCGCACTCGTGGAACATCTGGTCCGCCCAGGCGGCGCAGAGGTCACCGCAGAGCAGGGCGGTGTTGCGCCCGTACGCCTCCGGGTCCCCCCGCCACGCCGACCGGGCGTGCAGGTCGGCGAAGAGCCGGTGCACCGAGGGCTCACCCCGGCGTTGGTCGCTGCCGTCGAGGATGTCGTCGTGGATCAGGGCGAAGGCGTGGAAGAGTTCCAGTGCCGCTGCGGCGACCACGATCTCGTCGCCGTCGTCGCCACCGGCCCCCCGCCATCCCCAGTAGCAGAACAGCGGACGTAACCGCTTCCCCCCGGCCAGGACGAACCGGTGCAGTGCGGTGAAGAGTCCCCGGGGGGCACCGTCGGGCCACCGCGGCCCCTGCCTGTCGATGAAGGCTGCCAACTGCGCGTCGACCCGGGCCCGTAACCGTCCGGCGTCGGTGGGGACGGGGACGGTGACAGTCACGACCCCTCCCCCGGTGGCGTCCCCGACGGCGCCTTCAACCCGGCCAGTTCCAGCAGCAACCCCTTGACCTCTGTCGCCGCCAGGGAGTCCCGGGCAGCGGACGGGTCGGAGCAGAGCAGGACCGGACCGTCGGCGGGATCGGCGGGGAGCCGACCGTGCGACCCGCGTACCGCCCGGGCCCCGTCGCCCAGACCGACCACGCTCATCAGGTACCGCATCCCGGCCTTCTTGCGGGCCAGGGCGATCGCGGCCCGCCGCTTCGCCGCCGCCGGGGCGGCCGGGTCGAAGAACAGCTCCGCCGGGTCGTACCCGGGCTTGCGGTGGATCTCCACCACCCGGGCGAAGTCGGGGGCGTGGGCGTCGTCGAGCCAGTAGTAGTAGGTGAACCAGGCCTGCGGGTCGGCGACCAGGACCAGTTCACCGGCGCGCTCGTGGTCCAGCCCGTGGGCGGCCTTGCCGTCGGCGTCGAGGACCTCGGCCACCCCGGGCAGCCCCGCGCAGAGCTTCGCCACCGCCGGTACGTCCGCCGGGTTCCGCACGTAGACGTGGGCGATCTGGTGGTCGGCGACGGCGAACGCCCGGGAGGTCCACGGGTCCAGGTACTCCATGCCGTCCTGGGTGTGCACCCGCAGGAGCCCCTCGGCGCGCAGCATCCGGTTGACGTCCACCGGACGGGAGACGTCGGTGATGCCGTACTCGGAGAGGGCCACCACCGTCGCTCCCGTCGTCCGGGCGGCGTCCAGCAGCGGGGCGAGCACGTCGTCGAGTTCCTTGGCGGCCACCGCCGCCTGGAGCGAGGAGGCACCGTACCGCTGCAGGTCGTAGTCGAGGTGCGGGACGTAGACCAGCGTCAGGTCCGGGGCGTGGTCGGCGAGGATCTGCTCGGCGGCCCGACAGATCCACCGCGACGAGGCGATCCCGGCCCCCGGCCCCCAGTAGGTGAACAGCGGGAAGGTGCCCAGCCGGTCGGTGAGGGCGTCGTGCAGCTCCGGCGGGTCGGTGTAGCAGTCCGGCTCCTTGCGGCCGTCCGCCCGGTACACCGGGCGGGGGGTGACGGTCCAGTCGACGTCCGCGCCCATGGCGTACCACCAGCAGACGTTCGCCACCGTGTAGTCGGGGTCCACCCGGCGGGCCGTGTGCCAGATCTTCTCCCCCTGCACGAGGGCGTTGTGCTGCCGCCAGAGCAGCACCTCCCCCAGGTCGCGGAAGTACCAGCCGTTGCCGACGACGCCGTGCCCCCGGGGCAGCTCCCCGGTGAGGAACGTCGACTGCACCGCGCAGGTCACCGCCGGCAGCACCGTGCCCAGCTGGGCGGTGAAACCCCCGTCGGCGACGGCGCGCAGCTTCGGCATGTGCGCCAACAGCCGGGGGGTCAACCCGACCACGTCCAGCACCACCAGTCTCCGGGTCACACCGCCACCTCACTTCGTTCGGCGTCGGTGTAACCACCGACCACGACGGTTCGCTCGCACCACTCGCTCACGCCGCCACCTCACTTCGTTCGGCGTCGGTGTAACCACCGACCACGACGGTTCGCTCACACCACTCGCTCACGCCGCCACCTCGCTCAGGGGTCGTAGGCCGATCGTGGTCAGCTCGTCGCGGGCGAAGGCCAGCTCGGCGGCGATCCCGGCGGCGAGCTCCGGGTCGGTGCGCGGGCGACGCGACGCCGGCAGCACCCCCCAGGTGTACGTCTCCACGTCCAGGTGGTCGGCGCGGGCGGTGGGCCCGGCGAAGAGTCCGGCCAGGGCGGCGCGCAGCACCGGCAGGGTGGAGGTCAGCGGCGGCTCCGGCGGGGCGTGCAACGGCACGTGGTAGTGCACCCGCCAGGGGCCGGGCAGCCGGGCGTCGAGTGCCGCGTCGAGGTCGTCGGCGGCGTACGCCGGGTCGGCCGGGTCGGTGCCGTGGGCACAGCCGGGACCCCGGGTCTGGTGCAGGAACCTCGGCTCCACCCACTGGCGCAGCGGGTCCGCCTCGGCGGTCGGGTCGGCCGCCTCCAACGCGGCGGAGACCTGCACCTTCACCACCGGGAGGCCGGCGGCGTCCAGTCGGGCCAGGGCCTCGGTCGGCTCCTCCCAGGCGCAGGCCAGGTGTGCAAGGTCCAGGCAGACGCCCAGCCGGGCCGGGTCCGTGCCGGCGAGCAGCGTGGCGGCCTGGTGGGTCGTCTCGACGACGCACCCCGGCTCCGGCTCGAATCCGACCCGGATTCGTCGCCCGGTCTGTTCGTGCAGCGCGGTGAGCCCGTCGGCCAGCTGGTCGAGGCGGCGTCGGGCCGCGTCGGCCCGGCCGGGGTCCCAGGGGGTACGCCAGGCCAGCGGCAGGGTGGAGACCGAGCCGTGGGCCGCGTCGTCGGGCAGCAGGTCGGCCAGGACCCGAGCCAGGTCCAGTGTGTACGCGGTGCGTCTGGCGGTGGTCCAGTCCGGCTGGTACACCGCACCCTTGACGACCGGGGCCTGGAACGCGGCGTACGGGAATCCGTTGAGGGTGACCACCTCCAGCCCGCGTACCGTCAACTCGGTGCGCAGCCGGCGGCGCAGCCCCGCGTCGGCGGCCAGTTCGGCGGCGACCGGGGCGGCCAGCCAGAGCC
>NZ_JBEPEQ010000056.1:0-37246 GCF_040300925.1 Micromonospora sp. NPDC000207 | reverse complement strand
TCCGCTCTCCGTCCGGCACGCCGGCCCGGCTCGGCCCGGTGGGGCGGCTCGGCCGACGGAACCTGCTGATCGGCGCTGTCGTCCTGGTCCTGCTGGTCGGACTCGCTGTCGTCGTACCCCTGCTGTCGCGTGAGGACGAGCCGCGCGGTGCCGACGAACGGGCGGCGGCCACCACCGGGGCGTCGAGCGCACCGGCCTCGGAACCGGCAGCACCGCCCGCCCCGACCAGTGCGGCCCCCACCCCCAGCCCGTCTCCGTCCCCCAGCCCGTCGGTGGCCAGCCCCTCGCCGAGCGTGTCGACCCAGCCGGGTCTGCCGCCGGGGTGGACCCTGCACCGGGATCCGGCCGGGTTCAGCGTGCCGCTGCCGGAGGGCTGGCGCAAGACCGGCAGCAGCTCCGACAGCGCCACCTTCAAGGAGCGCGGAGGCGTCGGCGAGCTGTTCATGCAGTGGACCAGCTCCCCGAAGGACGACGCGGTCGCGGACTGGCGTGCGTTGGAGCCGGCCCGCCGCAACTACGTCCGCAACTACCAGTACATCAGCATCGAGCGCTGCGACTACTTCCGCGAGTGCGCGGACTGGGAGTGGCGGGAGACCCGCGACGACACCCGGATCCGGGTCCGCAACCGGGGCTTCGTCACCGCCACCAACCGGGGGTACGCGATGCGCTGGGAGGTCGCCGACCGGGAGTGGTCGGAGCAGCTGGCCGCCTTCGACGTCATCGCCCGGGGATTCGTGCCCGACCGACGGAACTGATCACGGGATCTGCCCCGCCGCGGAGATGATCCGCATGGATCGGCACCTCGTTGGGTATCTCACCTCTCAAGACGGAGGGAGGTGCGACCGAAGATGAGTTACCGACACCGAGTGAGCAAGCCCTGCGTGGCACTGTGGGGTCTCATGGCCATGCTGCTGGTCGCTGCCGGAATGCCGACAATGGTCGCGGTGCTGGGTGCCGTGACCGCGACCGCGTTCGTGCTGGCCGGATGGATGCTGGTACGCCGTGGTGGTCTCGCCCGCAGCCGCCCGGCGGCGATCCCCGTGACGACCATGGCCCCGGCCACCCGACGCCGCCGGCCCTGATCCGACGAATCACCCGACGCGCCCCGAGCCTCGTCCAGTCTTCGGTGCGGAGGCGGTCCCCTCGACGGGATCGCCGCCCCGCGAAACTGCTCGAAGCCCGGGGCACGTCGCCGCCCAGGCGTCGTTCGTCAGGGCGATACGAGTCGCCGTTGCGGTGGCTGCGGTCGACGGCACCGCCGATCCCCGTGACGCTGCAGGTCAGCGCAGTGCTGCCGGGTCGAGCCGCCAACGGAACGGCTCGGTGACGACAAGTTCCTCGCCGGCCTTGGCGACCTGGTCCTCGACGTAGTGTCGGTCGTCCAACCGGAACAGGCGCAGGGAGTGGCTGTCACCGTCCTGCTCGACCAGCAGGTACCAGGGGATCCGGGCGAGGGCGTAGAGCTGCATCTTGACCACTCGGTCGGCGGCGGCGTTCCCGGGGGAGACGATCTCCGCGACCAGGGCGACCTCTCCGGCCTCCACCACCGTTGCCTCGTCGTCGGTGTCGGCCACCACGATGTCCGGAATCACGATCCGGTCGAGGCCGAGCCGGACGTTCACCGCCTCGAAGACCAGCAGAGAGCCGGCGGCAGCGTCCAGACTGTTCGCCAACAGACGAGACATCCGCTGGTACCGCTTGCTAGGGGTCGGGCTTACGATCAGGCTCCCGTCGAGCAGTTCGATCCGGTTGGCGTTGGCGTCCATGGCGAGGTACTCGGCCTCGGTCCAGAGGCCGACGTGGGGTTCCAGCGGGGCTGCGGTCACCTGCTTGCACCTCCAACTCCGATTGCCACCCGGTCAGCCTCCCACGATACGAGTCGGCGGGGCGGGAGCGACACAGGACCGGACGGTAGGCTCGCGGGCCATGCCCCTGATCGACGGCCTCGCCTCCCTCTGGGAACGGCTGCTCAGCGCCCAGCCCGACCCGCCCCCACTCCTGGTCCTGCTCACCGCCGCCGTGGCCCTGGTGGTCGTGGCCGCCCGTATGCCGTGGCGGATCGCCCGTAACGCGATCACCATCGCCCACGAGGGTGGGCACGCGCTGGCCGCCCTGCTCACCGGGCGGAAGCTGCGCGGTATCCGGCTGCACTCGGACACCTCGGGGCTCACCCTCTCCGCCGGGCGGCCCACCGGCCCGGGAATGATCTTCACCCTCCTCGCCGGGTACGTGGCCCCGTCGCTGGTCGGGTTGGCCGGGGCGGTGCTGCTCGGCGGGAACCGGATCACCCTGCTGCTCTGGATCGCCGTGGCGCTCCTGCTGGCCATGCTGGTGCTGATCCGCAACGTCTTCGGCGTGGTGTCGCTACTGGTCACCGGCGGGGTGGTGCTCGCCGTGTCCTGGTACGCCCCACCGCAGGTCCAGGCCGCCTTCGCCTGGACGGGTGTGTGGTTCCTGCTGCTCGGCGGGGTACGGCCGGTCGTCGAACTCCAGCGGATGCGGTCCCGGGGGCGACTGCCGGAATCCGACGCCGACCAGTTGGCCGGGCTCACCCCGCTGCCTGCGGTGTTCTGGGTGGCGCTCTTCGGCCTGGTCAACCTGGGTGCGCTCGTCGTCGGGGCGAACCTGCTCGCCGGCCCGCTCCTGGCCGGCTCCGGGTTGCTCGACTGACCGAATCTCGACACGCCGGCAACCGGACGACAGGCACCGCGCGTGTGGACAGCGATGGCACGCAGGAGGTGCGGGTGTCGGACGTCGACGGATTCGACGAGTTCTACCGGGGGAGCCGTGGTCGCCTCCTGGGCTTCGTCTACTCGCTCACCGGGAACCTCACCGAGGCGCAGGACGCGGTCCAGGAGGCGTACATCCGGGCCTGGCAGCGGTGGTCGACAGTGCACAGGTACGACGACCCGGAGGCGTGGACCCGCGTGGTGGCCACCCGGATCGCGGTGAGCCGGTGGCGCAGCCTGCGCAGCCGGGCCCGCGCGTACCTGCGGCACGGGGCGGTCGAGTCGGTGCCCGGCCCCAACGCGGACTCGGTCGCCGTGGTCGCCGCCCTGCGTCAGCTTCCCGAGGAGCAGCGCGTCGCCATCGCCCTGTACTACCTGGTCGGTCTTCCGGTCGCGGAGGTGGCCCGGGAGACCGCCGCCCCGGTCGGCACGGTCAAGGCCCGGCTGCACCGGGGACGGGCTGCGCTGGCCGGGCTGCTCACCGACGTGGAGGGGGTACCCGATGCGTGACGACGCGGCCTTCGTCAAGGAGCTTCGCGACGAACTGAGCCAGGTCTGCTGGCTGGCCCCGGAGGAGATCCGCGCCCGGGGCGAGTGGCGCAGTCGGCGCGTACTGCTGCTGACCTTCGCCGTCGTCCTGGTCATGGTCTCCGGTGCCGGGGTGGTGGTCGTGGCCCGGCACCTGCTGCCGTCGGGTCCGACGGCGGTGACCGGACCGACGCTGCTGGCCGAACCGCAGTCGAGGTTGGACGACGGCCCGCTCGCCGGTGACCTGACGTGGCCGCTGGCCGAGCCGGACTCGGGGGAGATCCCCGCGCAGGCGTTGCTGCAACCGGCGGACCTGCCGACGGGGGTGGGGGAGCACCTCACCGAGCTGGGCCTGGGCGAGACGGTCGAGGTGAACCCGATGCTGGAGGCCTGCCGGCAGGAGCGGGGACTGCCGTCGCAGGCCGTCTCCTCACAGCTGTCGCGCTCCCAGACCCTACTGGGCACCGGCCCGGCCCCGGACCTGCTGCTCATGCAGGACGTCTACCGGGTCGCCCCGCAGACCGCCACGCGGTTCTTCACCGACCTGGACATCCGGATGGCACCCTGCACGAGCTGGCGCAGCGTCGGAGACGTCGAGATCGACGGGCGGCCGTACCAGGCGGCGGCGGTGCACCGGTTCACCGTCTCGGCCCGTGACTTCGCCGGTGACGGATCGGTCCTGCTGCGACACACCATGACCGCACCGACGGACCAGTCGGACGGTCGACAACTCGGCCCGCCCGACCGGACGGACAGCGTCGTGGTCAGGGTGGGGGACCTGGTCACCGTGCTCCGCCTCGGCCCGGAGAGTACGGAGAAGGAGCTGCGCCGGTTGGCCGGGTTGGCCGCACAGCGGATGTGTGTGGCGGCCCGCCCGACCTGTTGACCTACAGGGGGATGTTGCCGTGCTTCTTCGGCGGCAGGGTCTCCCGTTTGGTCCGCAGGACACGAAGGGCGCGGACGATCTGGGTACGCGTCTCGTGCGGCGCGATCACCGCGTCGACGTATCCGCGTTCGGCGGCGACGTACGGGTTGGCCAGGGTGTCCTCGTACTCGGCGATCTTCTCGGCGCGGAGGGCGGCCGGATCCTCGGCGGCGGCCAGTTCGGCGCGGTAGAGGATGTTCACCGCCCCCTGGGCACCCATCACCGCGATCTGCGCCGTCGGCCAGGCGAAGTTGAGGTCGGCACCGAGGTGCTTGGAGCCCATCACGTCGTACGCCCCGCCGTACGCCTTCCGGGTGATCACGGTGACCTTGGGGACGGTGGCCTCGGCGTAGGCGTAGATGAGTTTGGCGCCCCGGCGGATGATCCCGTCCCACTCCTGACCGGTGCCGGGAAGGAACCCGGGCACGTCCACGAGAGTCAGCACGGGGATGTTGAACGCGTCGCAGGTGCGGACGAAACGGGCGGCCTTCTCCGAGGCGGCGATGTCCAGGGTGCCGGCGACGTGCAGGGGCTGGTTGGCCACCACCCCCACCGGACGCCCCTCGACCCGGCCGTAACCGACGACGATGTTGCGCGCGTAGAGCGGCTGGACCTCCAGGAACTCGCCGTCGTCGAGGACGTGCTCGACCACCGTGACGATGTCGTACGGCTGGTTGGTCGAGTCCGGGACCAGGGTGTCCAGGGCGCGGTCGGCCTCTGTCACCTCCAGGGTGGCGGGCGCGTCGACGACAGGCGGTTCGTCGAGGTTGTTCGAGGGGAGGTACGACAGCAGCGCCCGGACGTACCCGATCGCGTCGTCCTCGTCGGCGGCCAGGTAGTGGGCGTTGCCGCTGCGGGTGTTGTGGGTACGGGCGCCGCCCAGCTCCTCCATCGCCACGTCCTCGCCGGTGACCGTCTTGATCACGTCGGGGCCGGTGATGAACATGTGGGAGGTCCCGTCGACCATCACCGTGAAGTCGGTGACCGCGGGGGAGTAGACAGCCCCGCCCGCGCAGGGACCCATGACCAGCGAGATCTGCGGGATCACCCCGGAGGCGCGGACGTTGCGGAAGAAGATGTCGCCGTACAGGCCGAGACTGACGACGCCCTCCTGGATCCGGGCACCCCCGGAGTCGTTGATCCCCACGACCGGGCAACCGATCTTCATCGCCAGGTCCATCACCTTGACGATCTTTTCGCCGAAGACCTCTCCGAGAGAGCCGCCGAAGACCGTGAAGTCCTGGGCGAAGACGCAGACCTGCCGGCCGTCGACGGTCCCGTAGCCGGTGACCACGCCGTCGCCGTAGGGACGGTTCCGGTCCAGGCCGAAGGTGGTGGACCGGTGCCGGGCCAGCCCGTCGAGTTCGACGAAGGAGCCGGGGTCGAGCAGCATCTCGATCCGTTCCCGGGCGGTCTTCTTCCCCCGGGCGTGCTGTTTCTCGACGGCCCGCGCGGAGCCGGCGTGGACCGCCTCGTCGACCCGTCGTTCCAGGTCCGCCAGCTTGCCGGCGGTGCTGTGCACATTGCTCCCGGCCTCGGTAGTCACCAGGGCAATATAACGATGGTCCAGCAGGGCCGTAGGCTGGCGGGATGCCGGGCTCGCCGTACACCGATCTGGATCGACCGCCCCTGTCGGTGGCCCGGCTGCGCCGCGCTCTGGTCGCGCCGCACGGGCCGTGGCGGAGGTTGGAGCTGGTCGTGGAGACCGGCTCCACGAACGCGGACGTGGCCGAGGCGGCCCAGGCCGGTGAGCCGGAGGGCCTGGTGATCGTCGCCGAGCGGCAGGTCACCGGCCGGGGCCGACGGGGCCGGGTCTGGCAGTCGCCGCCGCGGGCCGGGATCGCGACGAGCGTCCTGCTCCGGCCCGCCGAGGCCGTCGCCGAGCGCGACTGGACGCCGGTCCCCACGTCCCGGTACGGCTGGCTGCCACTGCTGGCCGGGGTGGCCCTGGTGGAGTCGGTGACCCGGCTGGCCGAGGTGGAGGCCGGTCTGAAGTGGCCCAACGACCTGCTGGTCGGCGAAGGCAAGTGCGCCGGGATCCTCGCCGAGGGCATCTCCCCGGCAGGGGCGGGTCGACCGCCGGCAGTGGTGGTCGGGATGGGCCTCAACGTCACGCTGCGCGCCGAGGAGCTGCCGGAGCGGACGACGGGCCTCGCCGCCACCTCCCTGCAACTGGAAGGTGCCACGGCCACCGACCGGGATCCGTTGGTGCGGGCCCTGCTGCGGTCGTTGGCCGACTGGTACGGCAGGTGGCGGGACGCCGGTGGTGACGCTGTCGCCTGTGGTCTGCGGGGGGCGTACCTGGAGTCCTGTCTGACGGTGGGGCGTCCGGTCCGGGTGCTCCTGCCCGGGGGTGAGGAACTGACCGGTGAGGCGACCGGTGTCGACGCCGACGGCCGACTCGTGGTGTCCACCGCCGCCGGTGACCGCCGGCTCGCCGCCGGGGACGTCCTGCACCTGCGGTGACCTGCAGGGCCGATCCGTATGCCGAGGGCGGGCGGTGGCGGGGTACGACACGCGAGCTGACCGGCTGACCCGGGTGGGTGCGCCGACCGGTTACCGTCAGCGCGTCCCGTTCCGCGAGGAGGTTGTCGTGGCGTTCCCCGAAGAGGTACTCACCGAAGACGAGCACGTGGTGCTCCACCTTCACCCGCACTGGCGGGCGTTGGCCCGCCCGGTCGCGGTGTTGGTGCTCGTCGTGGCGGTGCCGTCGGCGGCGGCGATTCTCCTGCCGGACGGCGCCGGTCGCTGGATCATCTGGGCCGTGCTCATGGGACTGGCGATGGTGGCCATGCTCAAGTGGAGCCTCTGGCCGTTCATGGTCTGGCGGAGCACCCACTACCTGTTCACCAACGAACGGGTGTTGTTGCAGCGGGGCGTGCTCTCCCGGGACCGGCGGGACATCCCGTTGGGCCGGATCAACGACCACTCGATGAACCAGGGCGTCGTCGACAGGTTGTTCGGCAGCGGCACCCTGACCGTCGAGTCGGCCGGGGAACGGGGCCAGTCGGTCCTGCCCGACGTGCCCGACGTCGGCCACGTCCAGACGAAGCTGTACGAGCTGATCGAGGCCGATCACGACCGGCGGACGCTCGACGACGGCGAGCTGCGGGAGGCCCTGGCCGAAACCTTCGAGGGGCGGCCGCGTACCCGGCGCTCTCCGGGGGCGGAGACCACCCCGCCCGCCCGCTGACAGGTACTGCCTTGGGGCGCTGATCCGCCCCGGGTGTGTCCTGGGGGCGCTGATCCGCCCCGGGTGTCCTGGGGGCGCTGATCCGCCCCGGTGTCCAGTTCCTGGGCGCTGATCCTGTCCCGGGTGTGGCTACTGTCCCGGGGCGCGGCGGGTGCCGGCGTGCAGGTCCGCCGCGAGCCCGGCCTCCAGTTCGCGGTCGAGCGCGCTGGTCAGTGGGCTGATGTCGAGGGGCACTGGTCGCCCCTGCGGCAGGGTGCCGGGTGAGACAGCGCCGGGTGAGACAGCGCCAGGGGCGACGGCATTGGGTGAGACAGCGCCAGGTGAGACAGCGCCAGGGGCGACGGCATTGGGTGAGACAGCGCCGGGTGAGACAGCGCCGGGGGCGACAGCGCCGGGGGCGGCCGTCCCCGGGGAGGTGGTGGGGCGGGGCTCCGCAGCCTCCTCCAGTTCGCTGACCGACTCGGCCAGTTCGGCGACCGGGTCCAGCTCGGCCATCGTGTCCCAGTCCTCGCGGGGCAGGGCCGGCGGGTTGGCCTCGGCGACCACCGGGGCGGGTTGGAAGACGAAGGTGCGGTAGGACCAGAACCGGAACAGGGTGGCCAGCACGACACCGACGGTCTTGGCCACGTTCAGTGCGAGCAGACCGGTGACGCCCAGGCCGTACTTGGCCAGGGCCAGCACGCCCAGTTCGATGAGCAATCCGGTGGCATTGAACAGGAAAAATAGGGCATATTCCCGCCGCATCGCGGATTTCGGGCGATCCCGGTACGTCCAGTGCCGATTCATCAGATAAGACGTGATCGTCGCCACGATCGTGGCGATCACCGTCGCCTTCAGCTGGCCGTCCCGGAACACCGTCAGTGCGAGTGCGTTGAACACTGCGTAATTGATGACGGTGTTGATCCCGCCGACGACGCCGAACTTGAGCGCCTCGTGGACGAACTTCTGCCAGCGCTCCGGCAGCAATCGAACAAGACGCATGGAAAACACCTTAGGCGAGTGATCGGTGCCGAGTGGGGTCGGCCGGGACG
Organism: Micromonospora sp. NPDC000207; assembly: GCF_040300925.1. Taxonomy (NCBI): domain Bacteria; kingdom Bacillati; phylum Actinomycetota; class Actinomycetes; order Micromonosporales; family Micromonosporaceae; genus Micromonospora; species Micromonospora sp. NPDC000207. The sequence goes on along the minus strand of NZ_JBEPEQ010000056.1, from coordinate 28,840 downwards.
AGATGGGCGGAAGGTCACGCCCCGGATGTCTGGTCACGCTGCGCATCCGCGACCGTTGGGGTTCCCGCTTCGACGAAGACGAACCGCCGGTACGACCAGAAGCGGAAGAGGGTGCCCAGTCCGGTGCCGACGACGTAGCTGGAGATGTTGTCGGCCAGGGCGGTCTGGAAGACCTGCGGCCAGATGCTGCCCAGGCCGTACCGGCTGATCGCCAGGCACGACACCGCGATGCCCAGCCCCACGCTGTTGAAGAAGAAGAAGAGGAGGTACTCCCGGGCCGGGTTCGACCGTTGGCGGTGCCGCCAGGTCCAGAACCGGTTGCCCAGGAACGCGAAGGTCGCAGCCAGGACGGTGGAGATCGTCTTCGCGGTGACCTGCTCCATGCCGTGCACGACGGTGAGGTAGTTGAAGAGGGCGAAGTCGACGACGAAGGCGAACCCGCCCACGGTGGCGAACTTCCCGACCTCCCGTACGAGGTGTCCGAACCTGTCGACCAGGGATGCGACGAGGCCCGGGCGGGTCGGCGGGGCGCCTGACTGCCCACCGGTCATCGTCGTGGCCACGGGGCGAGCGTACCGGTTGGAAGCGAACAGCCGGGGTAACCAGCCACGGCCGTACCGGAGCGTCGTCGACGCCCCGGGTGGGGGAGATCACCCGCGGAGGTGGTGAACGGAGCGTGATCACCAGGGAGAGACGGGCTGTCGCAGGTCGCACCGGTGGTGGCAGGGGTACGCGGGCCGTCCGGGTCCGACGCCGGGTGGACGCACTGCCACAAGATTTGCGTGAAAGTGCGCGCGAAAGTGGGTATCAGATCGAGAAATCGCAGTCTGGCCGTACCTTGTGCAGTTCTTCACAACCGCTCTCACTGACTGACCGCGCAGCCCGGTCTACTCTGAGCGCAATCCCAGGTTTTCACGACGACGGCGCGCCCGCGTCCGCCACCACTCGTGCATCCACCGATCGGTCAGCGTCGACCACAAGGAGATGTGTCATGGTTGCTCCGGCTACTGTTCGTGGCATCGAACAGGCCCCCACGTCCCACCCGAAGCTGCTCACCTGGGTCCGAGAAGTCGCCGAACTGACCACCCCCGACCGCGTGGTCTGGGTGGACGGTTCCGACGACGAATGGCGTCGCCTCACCGACGAACTGGTCGAAAGCGGCACCCTCATCCGGCTCAATCCGGAGAAGAAACCGAACTCGTTCTACGCCCGCACCGACCCCTCGGACGTCGCCCGGGTCGAGGAGCGGACCTACATCTGCTCCGTCGACGAGGCGGACGCCGGCCCCACCAACAACTGGATGGCGCCGGCCGAGATGAAGCGGACGATGACCGAGCTGTACCGCGGCTGCATGCGCGGGCGGACCATGTACGTCATCCCGTTCGTCATGGGCCCGGTCGAGGCGGAGCACCCCATGTTCGGTGTGGAGATCACCGACAGCCCGTACGTGGTCGCCTCCATGCGGATCATGACCCGGATGGGTGCCACGATCCTCGACGCGATGGGCGACGACGCCGAATTCGTCCACGCCCTGCACTCCATCGGTGCCCCGCTCGCCCCCGGCCAGCAGGACGTCGCGTGGCCGTGCAACGAGACCAAGTACATCTCGCACTTCCCGGAGAGCCGGGAGATCTGGTCGTACGGCTCCGGGTACGGCGGCAACTCGCTGCTCGGCAAGAAGTGCTACTCGCTGCGGATCGCCAGCGTGATGGGGCGTGACGAGGGCTGGCTCGCCGAGCACATGCTGATCCTCAAGATCACCTCTCCGGAGGGGAAGACGTACCACATCGCCGGTGCGTTCCCGTCCGCCTGCGGCAAGACCAACCTGGCCATGCTGGAGCCCACCCTGCCCGGCTGGAAGGTCGAGACCATCGGCGACGACATCGCCTGGATGCGTTTCGGCCCGGACGGTCGCCTCTACGCGGTGAACCCGGAGTACGGCCTGTTCGGCGTGGCCCCCGGCACCGACTGGAAGACCAACGCCAACGCCATGCGGACCCTGGACCGGGGCAACTCCGTCTTCACCAACGTGGCCCTCACCGACGACGGGGACATCTGGTGGGAGGGGATGGGTGAGCCGCCGGCCCACCTGATCGACTGGAAGGGCGACGACTGGACCCCGGAGAGCGAGGGCCTCTCCTCGCACGCCAACAGCCGGTTCTGCACCCCGATCACCCAGTGCCCGATCCTGTCCGAGGACTACTACGACCCGAACGGCGTCCCGATCGACGCCATCCTGTTCGGTGGTCGGCGGCGGGACACCGTACCGCTGGTCGCCGAGGCCCGGGACTGGGTGCACGGCGTGTACCTGGGGGCGACGCTCTCCTCGGAGACCACCGCCGCCGCCTCCGGCGCTGTCGGGGTGGTCCGTCGGGACCCGATGGCGATGCTGCCGTTCATCGGTTACCACGGCGGTGACTACTTCCGGCACTGGATCGAGATGGGCAAGGGCGTCGACGGTGACGAGTCGAAGCTGCCCAAGATCTACTACGTGAACTGGTTCCGTAAGGACGCCGAGGGCGACTTCCTCTGGCCGGGCTTCGGGGAGAACTCCCGGGTCCTCAAGTGGGTCGTCGAGCGGATCGAGGGCACCGCCGACGCGGTGGAGACCCCGATCGGCATGGTCCCCGCCCAGGACGCCCTGGACATCGAGGGCCTGGACATGACCCCGGAGGACGTCCGGATCGCCCTGAAGGTCGACCCGGAGGAGTGGCGGCGGGAGCTGCCCCTGGTCACCGAGTGGTTCGAGAAGTTCGGCGACAAGCTGCCCGGTGTCCTCTGGGCCGAACTGGACGCCCTGCGGGCCCGCCTGGACGCGGAGTCGTCGAAGCGGTAGTGCGGTTGTTGCCCGTACCCGGCACGATCGGATGCCATGGAGAGGGCGCAGGCCACTCGGACGGCCGCCGGGACCGATGAGGTCCGGCGGCCGTCCGCCGTCCGCGCGCTGGTGGTGCTGCTCGGGGTGACGGCGGTGGCGACCGTCGTGGTCGAGCTGCTCAACTTCTGGTACGCCCCGGACCCCGGGCTCGGGCTCGCCGTCCGGACCGGGTGGGCGCTGCTGCGTACCCTCGGATTTCTGATCCTGATCGGACACGTCCGACGGGGACGGGCGGCGGCCCGACCACTGGGGTTGATCCTCGCCGTCACCACGGTCTTCGCGGTGGCCCGGCTGATCGTGCCCCGCCAGGGTGTCCCGCCGCTGCCCGGGGTGGTGGGATTCGCAGTGCTCACCGTGCTCTGCGCGGCAGTGGTCTGGCTGCTGTACCGCTCGCCCACAGTCACCGCCCACCTGGTCCGGCACCGTAAGGGTCTGGTCCTGTCCGGACGCCGGATCTCCTGGCAGGAGGTCGCCCCGAAGCGCCCGGAGGCGGCCGGATGGTTGCTGGCGGGGCGGGTCGCCGCACTGACCTACAGCCCACTGATGCTGATTCCGGCGCTTGTCGCCGGGGGCGCGATCCTGGACGGTCGGCTGCTTGCCGCCCCGGCGGTGGTGTTCTGGTTCGTCGCCGGGATCGTGGTGAGCAACCTGGTCCTGTTCTGCGGAATCTTCCTGCTGCGGGGCCGACGGTGGGCCCGTCGTCTCCTCGTTGCGATCACCCTCGGGGTCCTCGCCGTCCACCTTCCCCTCTGTTGGTGGCTGCTCGGCGTGGACGGCCTCCTCCGGGACGCCACCCCCCTCCTGGCCGCCGCCGGACTCACCCTCTACTCCCTGCACCGAGCCCCACCCACCCCCACCCCCACCCCCACCCCCATCCCCGATCCGGCCCCCACCGCCGGGCCGGCCCGTTGATCAAGGGGTTTGCGTCAGATTCCGAGTTCCGGATGACGCAAACCCCTTGATCAACGCGGGGAACCGACGGGAGGGGCGGGAGGAACCGGCGGGAGGGGGCGGCGGGAGGGGGTGGGGTGGGGTGGGGGGTGGGGGGAAATGTGGGGTGGTCGGTGCGGCGTGGGTGGGTGGGGTGGGGGTGGGGGTGAGGATGGGGTGGTGGCGGATGTGTTCGACCTGGTGGTGGTGGGTGCCGGCCCGGCGGGGGCGGCGGCTGCGCTGGCGGCGCGGCGGCGGGGAGCGCGGGTCCTCCTGCTGGACCGGGCCGACTTCCCCCGCGACAAGGCGTGCGGGGACGGGATCGCCGCCCACGCGCTCGACGTCCTCGACCAGCTCGGCGTCACCGGGGCGGTCGACGGGTACGCCCCGCTGCCCGCCCTGCGGATGATCGCCCCCGGCGGCGGGTCGGTGGCCCGGTCCCTGCCCCGGCCCGCGTACACCGTCCCCCGGGAGGTGTTCGACGCCCGCCTGGTGGCCGCCGCCCAGGCGGCCGGGGCGCAGCTGCGCCGCCACACCGTACGCCGGGTGGAGGTCCGCGCGGACCGGGTGGTCCTGGACGGCGTCGTCGAGGCCCGGACGGTGGTGGGGGCCGACGGTGCCGGGTCGGTGGTCCGTCGGGCGCTCGGCCAGCCTGTCAATCCGGGCCGCCACCTGGCGCTGGCCATCAGGGGGTACGCCCCGGCCCGCCCCGGTCCGGCCGAGCAGTTCATCGCCACCTCGGCGGCGCGCTGGCCGGCGTACGCCTGGTCGTTCCCGATCGGCGACGGACGGGCGAACGTCGGGTACGGGGAGGTGTTGCGCAGCGACGGGTTGACCCGGACGCACCTGCTGGAGCGGATGGCCGACCTGCTCCCGGAGACCGATCCGGCGTCCGTCGAGCGACTCCGCGCCCACCACCTGCCGCTCTCCACCCACCGCCCGGTAGCGGGGCGGGGTCGGGTGCTGCTCGCCGGGGACGCGCTCTCCCTGATCAACCCGTTCACCGGGGAGGGGATCTTCTACGCCCTGCTCTCCGGTGCGTTGGCCGGTGCGGCGGCGGCCGGGTCACCCGGGCCCGCCGCCGCCCGACGGTACGCCGAGGCGCTGCGCCGACGGCTCGGCACCCACCTGCGGCACAGTTCGGTGGCGGCCTGGCTGGGCCGGCACCGGCGGATCGTCGACGCGGCCGTCCGGGCGGCCGGGCGGGACGAGCGGGTCTACCGGACCGTGGTCGAGTTGGGGCTCGGCGACGGTCGGTTGGATGTTCGGACCCTGGGGCGGATCGGCGGGTGTCTGCTGCGGCACGTTCCGGCTCCCCGGCCCTGAACCTGTCGAGGGGTCGCTACTCTGCAAGTGATGAATCCGCGGGACCTGATGTACTCGGTGTACGAGCGCCGGCTCACGGCGAAGCTCGCTGGTAAGCCGGTGCCCCGGCATGTCGGTGTCATGTGCGACGGCAACCGCAGGTGGGCCCGGGAGATGGGGTACGTCGACCCCAACGACGGTCACCGGGTCGGTGCCGCCAAGATCAAGCATCTGCTGGGGTGGTGCGACCAGGCCGGGATCGGGCACGTCACGCTCTACCTCCTGGCCACCGACAACCTGCGCCGGCCGGCCCGGGAACTCGACCCGCTCCTGGAGATCATCGAGAACCTGGTGGTCGAGTTGTCCGAGGAGGGCAACCCGTGGCGGCTGCGGATGGTCGGCGCCCTCGACCTGCTGCCCGCGCAGACCGCCACCGCACTCAAGGCCGCCGAGGAGCGCACTGTCGACCGCAGCGGCGGTGCCGAGGTCAACATCGCCGTCGGGTACGGCGGCCGTCGGGAGATCGCCGACGCGGTGCGCTCACTGCTCGTGGAGCACGCGGCGGCCGGGGGCACCCTGGAGGAGTTGGCCGAGACCCTCGACGTCGAGCACATCGCCGAGCACCTCTACACCAGGGGTCAGCCCGACCCCGACCTGGTCATCCGGACCAGCGGCGAGCAGCGGCTCTCCGGCTTCATGCTGTGGCAGTCGGCCCACTCGGAGTTCTACTTCTGCGAGCTGAACTGGCCGGACTTCCGGCACATCGACTTCCTGCGGGCGCTGCGGTCGTACGCCACCCGGCAACGCCGGTTCGGCACCTGACGCCCTCCCCGCCCAGGGCAGGACCCCGTCCCGCCCTGGTCAGGACCCTCCCCGCCCCGGCAGGACCCCGTCCCGCCCCGGGGCAGGATCCCCGCCCCGGTCAGGGCAGGTGGTGGGCGGCGGTCTGGAGGAAGTCGCCGAGCGCGGCGGGAGAATCGATTGTCAGGTCGGCGGCCTCGGCGACCTCCTGACCGGTCTCCGGATTGGCCACGGCGACGCAGACACCGACGAAGCTGGGATCGGCGGCGGCCCGGGCACGGAGCGCGGCGAAGGCCTTGATGTCGGAGACGTCGTCGCCGAAATACCACGCGCCACCGGCGGTCTGCACCACCTCGTCGATGACCATGCCCTTGTCCCGGTCGACGGGGGGCTTGAGCTCCAGGACCATCCGTCCGACCTGGACCCGCAGGCCGAGCCGCTCCGCCTGCTCCCGCCCCCACTGCTCGACGGTGGGGCCGAGGGTCGGGGCGGTCCGGTAGTGCAGCGCGACGGAGAGCCGCTTGAACTCGATCAGGGTCCCGGTGGGCAGCTCGGCGTGGGCCAGCTCGGTCAGCTCGGCCATCGTCGGCACCCAGGGCAGGGCGGCCGGTTCGGTCACCGTCTCGCCCCCGGAGTGGCTGTGCTCCAGCCCGTACAGGCCGTACAGGTCGACGCCGGTGAGCCCACCGAAGTGGTCGCGCAGGAAGTCCACCGGGCGGGCGGAGACGATCGCCACCCGCTGGACGGCCGGGGCCAGGGCCTCGATGGCGGCGAGCACCTTCGGGGCGGGCTGGACAGCTGTGGGATCGTCGTCGACCGGCGCGAGTGTGCCGTCGAAGTCGAAGAAGAGCACGGTTTCGGCGGCCCGGGGGGCGGTCTCCCGCCAGGCCTGGTCGGCGTTCAGCGGGGTCTTCGGCTGCTGGTTGCCCAGATTCAACGACGGCACGGGCGACAGCGTACCCCGGTCTCGGCGCGGCAATCGCTGTTGTGAGGATGCGAACGGGTTCCGACCACAGGGCGCGGTCAGCGTTCGACGGCACCCCGGCCGGGGCGTACGAACGGCACGACTGTGGCTTCCGGGCGGTGGCTGAGCAGGTAACCCTCCACGAATCCGGCGTTGCGGTCCCCGGCGGACTCCTCGACCTCGTCGAGCCGTTCCACCAGGTAGTCGGTGAGCGCACTGAGCCTGTTGTTGAGCCGCTCGGTCAGTTCGGCGAGGACGGCCACCACCACCGACGTCCCGGCGGCGGTGAGCGCGACGAGGTTGACGACGAGCGGTAACTGCCCACCGGAGACGACGCCGACCACGACGTTGCCTGTCAACACCACGGTCAGGGAGACCGCCCCGACCACGACTGCCAGCCACTTCAGGGTCATGGACAGACCCCTCCTTCTGTCCCGCAGGGCTTGGTTCGGCCTTGTCCCGTCCCCCACCCGACGACGAGCCCAAGCAGTACGTTTACGGACGGTAGCGCGCCCGGTGGGAGTGGGGGAGGCAAAACGTCCGGACCGCCGGCATCGACTTTCGTCATCCGAGAAGGTCTCGGGCCGGTCCGGGCCCGTCCCCGGTGACCGCCGGGCCGGTCCGGGTGGCTATCCGGCCTTGCGCCCCCGTCGCCGCCCGTCGACCGGCAGGGTCGGGCGGTAGGCGAGGTAGCGGATGGTCTCCCGGATGTGGAACTTCTCCGCGTCGGAGACGTTGGGGTCGACCAGTCGCCGCAGCAGGGCCTCCACGTCGGGGTCCATCGGGGGCGGTGTCGGGGCGCTGCGGGGCGGGGTGGTCCGGTCCCAGCCGAGCGCACCGAACGCCGCCGCCGGGTTGAGGCCGAGCCCCTCACAGAAGGCGACGACCCGTTCGGCTTCGGGGTCGCTGGCCCAGTCTCCGCGTACCCAGCGGTTGATCGTCTGCCGGGACACCCCGGTGCGGCGGGAGACCTCGGTTCCGCTCCAGGCACGGGTCGCCCGGGCGTCGTCGAGGGCACGGCGGACGAAGGTGGCGAAGGCAATCTTCCGTGCGTGAGCGGTCCCGGTCACTACGTGACGGTACGACCCGTTGCCCCTCCGGAATCGGGCAAGCGCGTTCCTGTCACGTGAACGTGACAACACATTCGGATTTCCGGGGAGGGCAAGAGTGCACGTGAAAAGGGGTATCACCGGCGCAGGATAGATGCTCGTGGGTGCGGCCGTAAACAGACGAAAAGCTGATACTGTCACGTTCATGGGACATTCTACGGTGTGCCACGTGCCTGAGACCTCCAGTGCTCACCGGTGTCACCCGCCCCGATCCCGGGAGGCCCGGTGACCGATCTCGCAACCCGTGCCCGGGCCTTCGGTCTGGTCGCCCAGGGGGTGGCGGCGGGGCTGAGCGCCCCCTGGCGCCTCTACCTGGCCCGAGGCAGCCGTCACCTCTCGCTGAACGTGGGAGACCACGCCGAGTGGGACGCCTGGCGTACCCATCTCGGCTGCCCGGAACTGAGTGTCCGGGTGTACGACGCCGGTGGGGAGATCCATCGGCTCTCGGTGGCCGAGGTCGTCCAGGACGGCTGCCGGATCAGCGTCGAACTGGTCGAGGAGGTCGGCACCGACGACCTGGACCGGCTGCTGACCGGGACCCCCGTCGCCGCCTCCCCGGCAACGACGGGCCGATCCGTCCGATCCGCCGGGGCCGCCGGATGAGCCCCTTCCTCGCGGTCTTCCTCGTCCTGCTCCTCGGCTCGACCAGCTATGCGGCCGGTCGACTCCACGGGCAGCTCAGCTACCGGATCGGCTACCGGTTCGGTTACCGGCAGGGCTACTTCGACGGCGACCGGGGCGCCTGGAGCCGGCGACGCCGGGACGCCCAGGCCGCCATCGCCTCGGCCCTGGCCGTCCCCGCCCGACAGGTCGAGTCGGTGAACCGGGCGGGGACCACCTACACCGGGTCCTCGTTCGGCGCACCGGCCGCCCGGGGGGCCGCCCGACACTCCACCGGCACCCTCGTCCGGCGGGTCGGTTGACCCGACCCGCTTTGCTGGGAGCCACACACCCCGAACCGGTCCGGTGCGTCGTACGCGGCGAGGGCGCACCGGGGGGCCGCCGTCCGAGAGGGACGGCGACCCCGCCGGCCGGGATGCGCGCAGGGGGCATGCATCCCGGCCGGCTCGCCGCGTCCCCGGCGTCGGCCCGACCCTCACGAGTGCGTGGATCCTCACGTCCACCTGCTGGAATCCGAAGATCCGTAGCGAACCCCTAGCCCCGGGGCGTCGGCGCGGCTAGCGTCTAGTCATGGCGCGGGGTTCTCCCGGGCCAGCCGGTCAGCCCGGATCTGCGCCTCGCGCACGGGGCCCGCATCCGACCCTGTGTCCCCGGGCGCCGGAGGAGGCGGAACACGGGTGGCGGGTGCCCATCCGTCGGAGCAGGCCTGTGACGACTCGCCGTACCGACGCCGGAGCCGACCAGATTCCGGCCGCGAAAGCCACGACCCGCCGCGCCACCCGAAGCCGCCGTACGGCGGACACGGCGTCGGCCGACCGTCAGGAGCCCCGACCAGCCGGCCAGGCGTACGTCCTGGACACCTCGGTGCTCCTGTCCGACCCGGCAGCCTTCCACCGGTTCGCCGAGCACGAGGTGGTGCTGCCCCTGGTGGTCATCTCCGAGTTGGAGGGCAAGCGGAGCCACCCGGAGTTGGGCTGGTTCGCCCGCCAGTCGCTGCGGATGCTCGACGAGCTGCGGATCCGCCACGGTCGACTCGACCAGCCGCTACCGGCCAACGAGTTCGGCGGCACGCTGCGGGTGGAGCTGAACCACACCGACGACGGCGTCCTTCCGCCCGGCTTCCGCAACGAGTCCAACGACGCCCGGATCCTCTCGGTCGCGTTGAACCTGGCCGCCGAGGGACGACAGGTCACCCTGGTCAGCAAGGACATGCCCCTGCGGGTCAAGGCCGCCTCGGTCGGGTTGGCCGCCGACGAGTACCGGCACGGTCAGGCCAGCGATCCCACCTGGACCGGGATGACCGAACTGCAACTCGCCGAGGAGCAGGTCGGCGCGCTCTACGGCGGGGAGACCCTCGACCTCGACGAGGCGGCCGGGCTGCCCTGCCACACCGGGCTGGTGCTGCACTCGCCCCGTGGCTCGGCGCTCGGGCGGGTGCTGCCGGACAAGACCGTACGGCTGGTGCGGGGTGACCGGGAGGCGTTCGGCGTACACGGCCGCTCCGCCGAGCAGCGGGTCGCCCTCGACCTGCTGCTCGACGAGTCGATCGGGATCGTCTCCCTCGGCGGGCGGGCGGGCACCGGCAAGTCCGCCCTGGCGCTCTGCGCCGGCCTCGAGGCGGTGATGGAGCGACGGCGGCACAAGAAGGTGATCGTCTTCCGTCCCCTGTACGCGGTGGGGGGCCAGGAGCTCGGTTACCTGCCGGGCTCGGAGACGGAGAAGATGTCGCCCTGGGCCCAGGCGGTCTTCGACACCCTCGGCGCTGTGGTGCACGAGAACGTCCTGGAGGAGGTGATGGCCCGGGGCATCATCGAGGTGCTGCCGCTGACCCACATCCGGGGCCGGAGCCTGCACGACGCGTTCGTGATCGTCGACGAGGCCCAGTCGCTGGAGCGGGGTGTCCTGCTCACGGTGCTCTCCCGGATCGGTCAGGGCTCACGGGTGGTGCTCACCCACGACGTCGCCCAGCGGGACAACCTGCGGGTGGGGCGGCACGACGGGGTGACGGCGGTGATCGAGGCGCTGAAGGGGCACCCGCTCTTCGCGCACGTCACGTTGACCCGGTCGGAGCGGTCCCCGATCGCGGCGATGGTCACCGATCTGTTGGAGGACGTGCCGACCTGACAGTGGTTGCTTGACTGCTTTACGCCACCATGGTGGTATTTGTCGTGTGGTGCGAATCACAAATACTGTCGTTCGTTTCCCATCCGCCTCACTGTGCGCGATCGTGTCCCACGAGCGCCCGCGTATCACGCACATCGTTGGTGGTCGTTCGTCACAGGCGGCTACCGACATCGGGTGGGAGTCCACGCGTCGGCTGCCGCCGACGACGGGTCGGGGCGCTCGCGGTGCCGTGTCCGACCCGGGTGGACGTGCCCGGCACCGTTTCCTTGCCCCCGACGAAGGGACTACTTCGTGAGTCGGCTGTGGAGCCGTTTGGGTGCCCGCACGGCCGCCGTCGCACTGCTCTCCGTGGGCGTCGCCGGCGGCTTCTATCTGGGTGAGAGCCAGGAGACCGAGCAGCAGGGCACTATCGCCCGCGTCGCCGTCGAGGTCGACAAGACCGAGCACGAGTACCAGCGCGAGCGGCAGGCCCGGCACCAGGTCCGGTCCGCCCAGCAGCGGGGCGCGGAGTACCAGGCCAAGCTGCGGGCGGCCAAGGCGGCCAAGGAGGCCGCCGAGCGGGCCAAGGAGGCCGAACGGGCCGCCGCCACCCGCAAGAAGGAACGCGAAGCGGCCGAGCGAAAGAAGGCCGAGGAGGAAAAGGCGAAGAAGGAGGCGGAACGAGCCGACTCGACGGCCTCCCGGCCGTTCGAGGGGCCGGTCCCGGACTCCTGCACCGAGTTCAGCGGCAACCGCCGTACCGGTTGCTCCCTGATGGTGCAGGCCGGATTCGGGATGGACCAGTTCCCCTGCCTGAACAAGCTGTGGAACAAGGAGAGCGGCTGGAACCACAAGGCCCGCAACCCGTCCTCCGGGGCGTACGGGATCCCGCAGTCACTGCCGGGCAGCAAGATGGCCTCGGTGGGCTCCGACTGGGAGAGCAACCCGGCCACTCAGATCAAGTGGGGTCTCAACTACATCGACGGGCGGTACGGCAGCCCGTGCAAGGCCTGGCAGCATTCACAGAACGTCGGCTGGTACTGACCTGACGCGCCCGCCACGACGGCGGGGTGTGGGATCGCCCACACCCCGCCGTCGACGTTTTGCGCACCCGATCGACCCCGCAGAGGTGGCGGACCGGGCCGATTGCTGATAGCTCTTGGGGGGTGACCTTGGGCCCAGGCGGCAACGACCCCAACCGGTTCGGCACCGAGGCGTTCTACGCCTCGCTCGGCCGGGCCTTCGTCGCCATGTGTGCCGTCGTGCCGATCCTCTTCCTCATCGAGGCGCTGGACGTCTGGTTGGGGGCCGGGTTCGACATGGCTGCCGGGATCATCCCGCGCCGGATCGAGGGGCTCGACGGGGTCTTCTTCTCCCCGTTCCTGCACCACGGCTTCGACCACCTCTACAGCAACAGCATCCCGCTGATCCTGTTGGGGACCTTCGTCCTGGCCGCCGGGCTCCGCCGGTTCCTCTGGTCGACCCTGGTCATCATCCTGGTCAGCGGCCTCGGCGTCTGGTTCACCGGCTCACCCAACTCCATCGTGGTCGGGGCCAGTGGAGTCATCTTCGGCTACCTCGGAATCCTGTTCATGCGCGGCATCGTCGAGCGGAGCTGGTGGAACTTCGCAGTGGTCCTGCTGGTGGGCCTGCTCTACGGGTGGCAGCTCATCGGGATCCTCCCCACCGACGAGCGGATCTCCTGGCAGGGACACCTGTTCGGGCTGCTCGGCGGGTTCGTCGCGGCGATCATCTTCCGGCGTCGGGCGAAGGACGACTCCGATCCGTACCCCCTGACCGCCCCCTGACCGTCCACGTCACCGCCGCGTCGGACCGGCCGGGTGCCGTCGGACCGGGCGGGCGGGTCGGACCGGGCGGGCTACCGCTGGGTCGGGGCGGGCGCGCTGCCGGAGCGTCGGACCGGGGCGAGGGCGGCGACGAGCACGGCGACCAGGGTCAGCGCCGCCCCCATCAGGGTGGTCGGCCCGGGCTGGGAGGCCGCCGTCGGCAGGATCAGGTCCAGGGCGACTGCACCGACGATCTGCCCGGCGATGGTGGCCAGGCCGAGCAGCAGGACCCCGGTCAGCCCGACCAGTGCGGCGGCCACCGCGATGAAGGCGATGCCCAGCGGGCCGCCGAGGTAGAGCCACGGCTCGGTGGGGAACCGCCCGGTCGGCCAACCGCGTACCGCGACCTCGACGGCGAACGTGAGGAGCAGGGCGACGGTACCGACTGTGAAGTTCACGGCGGTCGCTGTCATCGTGCTGGCGCTGGCGGCCCGGACCCGACCGTTGACCGCCTGCTGCCAGGCGATGCCGACACCGGCGAGCAGAGGCAGCACGGCCAGGGCCAACGCGCCGGGGTCGGCGAGTCGGTCCCCGACGGCCAGCAGGACCGCCAGGACTGTCAGCGCCGCCCCGGCCAGTCGGGGGGCGGTTACCGGTTGCCGGCCGGTGGGACCGATCCCGGCCCGGTCGACGAGCAGACTGCTGCCGGTCTGCCCGGCGACCACCGCCACGGTGAAGATCGCCACCCCCAGGGTGCCGATGGTCAACCCCTGGGCGGCCACCAGGAACGCGCCGCACAACCCGCCGAGGCAGTGCCACGGGCGGAGCGCCCCGGTGGTCAGGGCGGTACGCAGAGCCGCCACTCCGCGCCGACCGGAGGTGGTGGCGGAGACCAGGACCAGCAGCACCAGCAGCCCCAGGCCGAACGAGACCACGGCGGCGGCGATCCCGTCGGCCAGGCGTACGCCGAGTTCGCCGTTGATCCGGGACTGGACTGCCACGGCGACGCCGGAGGCGGTGGCCAGGGCGACCCCGGCGATCCGGCGGGAGGTGGGGGGAGGTGAGCCGTCCGTGGTCTACTCCTGCTCGGCCAGGGGGCGACCGTCGAAGTTGATCGCCGAGTAGAGGGCCAACTTCTCCAACCGGTGGTACGAGTCGATCACCCGGATGGTGCCGCTCTTCGACCGCATCACGATCGACTGGGTGTACGCCCCGCCCGCCCGGTAGCTGACCCCCCGCAGCAGGTCGCCGGAGGTGATCCCGGTGGCCACGAAGAAGCAGTTGTCCCCGGTGACCAGGTCGTCGGTGGTGAGGACCCGGTCCAGGTCGTGTCCGGCGGCCAGCGCCTTCTCCCGCTCGGCGTCGTCGCGCGGCCAGAGCTTGGCCTGCATCACCCCGCCCATGCACTTGAGCGCACACGCCGAGGTGATCCCCTCAGGGGTGCCGCCCACGCCCATCAGCACGTCGACGTCGGACTCGCCCCGGGCGGCGGCGATCGCCCCGGCGATGTCACCGTCGGAGATGAACCTGATGCCCGCCCCGGTGTGCCGGATCTGGTCGATCAGCTCGGCGTGCCTCGGCCGGTCCAGGACGCAGACGGTGACCTCGGACACGTCGGTGCCCTTGGCCCGGGCGATCCGCCGGATGTTCTCCGCCGGCCCGGCGTCGATGTCCACCACGTCGGCGTAGTCCGGCCCGACGGCGAGCTTCTCCATGTAGAAGACCGCGCTGGGGTCGAACATGGCACCCCGCTCGGCGACCGCCAGGACCGCGAGGGCGTTCGGCATGCCCTTGCTCATCAGGGTGGTGCCGTCGATCGGGTCGACAGCGACGTCGACCTCCGCGCCCGTGCCGTCGCCGACCTGCTCACCGTTGAACAGCATCGGGGCGTTGTCCTTCTCGCCCTCGCCGATCACCACGACGCCCCGCATGGGGATCGAGTTGATCAGTTTGCGCATGGCGTCGACGGCGGCTCCGTCGCCGCCCTCCTTGTCGCCCCGGCCGACCCAACGGCCGGCGGCCATCGCCGCCGCCTCGGTCACCCGGACCAGATCCAGGGCCAGGTTGCGGTCCAGGTTCTGTGGGATGCGGGTCCTGGTGTTCGTCATTGACGGCTCCTCCTCGCGACGTTGCGGGGTGGACCGGCGTGCGGCCGCCGCCGGCTGTGCCGCTGATCCTCACACGGTGGTCGATTCGGCGTCCCCACTCGGTGGCCAATCTAACGCCGGGGTACCTCGGTGGTGGTGCCGAACGCGGCAACCGGGCTCCTGTCAAGATGGAATGGTGGAACCCGCACACTCTGCCAACCGCGTACCCGCCGACTCGACGCCGCCGGACGGCCAGCCTCCGGTGACCTCGTCCGGCCCCCGGGAGGGGGCTCCCACTCCCGCTACCGAGGGGGCGGCCGTGCCCGTCGACGACGAGCCGGCACCCGGCGTGCCCCCGGCCTCGGACCGCGCCGGGCGCCGCCCCCGGGACATGGTGATCTCCATGTTGGTGCTGCTGGTGCCGATCGCGATCTTCTTCGCCTTCTACCGGGGATTCCTCGGCGGAGACCAGCCGGTCACCGTCGACACCGCCCCCGCCATCGACCAGGCCCGGTCCGCGGCCCTCTTCCCCGTCAGCGAGCCCACCGGGCTCGGCGACAGCTGGCGGCCGATCCGGGCCAACTTCCAGACGGTGGACGACGGGTCGAGCCTGCGCATCGGGTACGTCACCCCGGAGGGGCGCGGTGCCCAACTCGTGCAGAGCAACGTGCCGCCGGAACGCCTCCTCCCGACCGAGCTGACCGCCGAGGGGCAGCCCCAGGGGGCGGTGGACCTGGACGGGCGGAGCTGGCAGCGGTACACCGCACGCGGCAACGAGCAGGCGTACGTCCTGCTGGAGCCGGAACGGACCGTCCTGGTGATCGGGGACGCGCGGGACAACGAACTACGCCAGTTGGCGATCTCCCTGCGCTGACCGGGATCCGGGAGGGGGTCGATCCACCCCGCCCTATCGGCGACAGCGCCCGGAACGGGCGCGATCGGTGATTACCGAAGCCGACGGCAGGGAACAGAAGGTACGGAGCCCACCGGTTGCGTACCGCCGGCCGGAGGGCCGTGGCCGGGATGGAAGCACATCCCGGCGGCACACCTCCGGCGACCTCGCGGGCCGGACGACCCACCTGGAGAGGTACCCCGTGACGATTCGGCGCTTCAGCACGGCGGTCTTCGCCGCCGCCCTCCTCACCCCCGCCCTGGCCGCCTGCACCGGCACCGACACCGCCGAGCCTGGTGCCTCGGCCACCCCGACCGCCTCCGGTAGCGCAGCGCCCGACCCGTCCGGCGGCCCGACCGGTGCGACCGTCGACGCCGACGCCAAGCAGGCGCTGCTGGCCTCGACGAACGAGATCAGGAACGGCAACTTCAAGTTCACCATGTCCGGTGGCGGGTCGACCGCCGAGGGGCAGGTGCACGAACCGAGCCAGAGCGCGCAGATGAAGGTCACCCTCGGCGAGGCGGGGTCCGACCTGATGGTCGTCCTCGACATCGTCCACGTGAAGCCGGAAAGCTGGGTGAAGGCGGAGGTCGGCGGCCGGAACGCACCACGGCTGTCGGAGATCCGTGACGTCGACCTGAGCAAGTACCAGCGCCTGGACCAGACCAAGATCCAGAATGACCGCAACCTCGGCTTCGACTTCGACAAGCTCGACCCGGCGGGCAGCGAGGTGATCACGCAGAGCATCACCGAGGTACGGCGGGAGGGCGACGGCAGCTACGCCGGCACCATCGACCTGACCAAGGCTGCCGAGGCCGGCTCCCTCGACGACGGTCTGGTGGCCCAGATCGGCCCGGAGGTCCGCACCGTGCCCTTCACCGCCCGCCTGGACCCGCAGGGCCGGCTCAGCGAACTGGCCATCCAGATCGCCGACACCGGCGAGGGGCGTGCCGAGGAAGTGAAGGTCACCTACTCGGACTACGGCAACGCCACCGCCGCCCAGAAGCCACCGGCGGACCAGGTCCAGGAGGCACCGGAGGCGCTGTACAGCCTCTTCCGGTGACCTGAGGCGACAATGAGCGGGACCCGACAGCTGTCGGGTCCCGCGTCGCGTCCACGAGCCGCCCGACGGACGGGATCGGCGTGCGGGGTCGGCGGGCGTCCGCCGGATGTCGTGCGGGTGGCCGGAGATGGCCGGGGGGGGGGCAGGAGTCGGCGGTCAGGAGTCGGCGGTCTGGCGGGCGGCGTCGATCCGCGCCCGCGCACCGTCCAGGCGACGCTGGCAGATCGCGGCCAGCGCCTCGCCGCGCTCCCAGAGAGTCAACGACTCCTCCAGTGACGTGCCGCCGGCCTCCAGCCGCTCGACCACCGTGGCCAACTCGGCCCGGGCCTGCTCGTAGCTGAGCCGCTCGTCCGGCCCGGCCTTCTTCTCGTCGCTCATCGGTCCCATCTCAGCACACCCCTGTGACGAACCGGCGGTGGCGCGGTCCTCAGCCGTCGACGGTGGCTGCCAGTTCCCCCTCGGCGAGGCGTACCCGCAGCTGGTCGCCCGGGCCGACCTCGGAGGCGGCACGGACGACGTGACCGTCACCGCGCTGGACGATGGCGTACCCCCGGTCGAGGGTGGCCGCCGGGGAGAGACCGCGCAGCCGGGCCACCGTGTGCCGCAGGTCGTCACCGGCGGCGGCCAGCCGGTGGTCCAGACACCTGTCGGCCCGCTGACGCAGCGCGGTCACCTCGGTCACCCGCTGGTCGACGATCACCTGCGGGCGGGCCAGCACCGGACGGCTCCGCAGCGATTCCACGCGGTGCCGCTCCCGGTCCAGCAGGTTGCCCACCGCCCGTTCCAGCCGGGACCGGGCCTGCCCGATGAGGCGCACCTCCTCGGTGAGGTCCGGGACGATCCGCTTGGCCGCGTCGGTGGGGGTGGAGGCGCGTACGTCGGCGACGTAGTCGACCAGCGGCGCGTCGGTCTCGTGGCCGATGGCGCTGACCACCGGCGTCCGGCAGGCGAACACCGCCCGACAGAGCGCCTCGTCGGAGAAGGGGAGCAGGTCCTCGATGCTGCCACCGCCCCGGGCCAGGACGATCACCTCGATTTCCGGATCGGCGTCGAGGAACCGCAACGCGTCGACGATCTGCGGCACCGCACCCGGACCCTGGACCGCAACGTTGACGGTGCGGAAGTCCACCGCCGGCCACCGCCGCCGGGCGTTGGTCAGGACGTCCCGCTCGGCCGCCGAGGCCCGGCCGGTTATCAGACCCACCCGGCCCGGCAGGAACGGGGGGCGGCGTTTGCGGTTGCGGTCGAACAGCCCCTCGGCGGCGAGCAGCTTCTTGAGCTTCTCCAGGCGGGCCAGCAGCTCACCGAGCCCCACCTGCCTGATCTCGTCGGCGCGGAGGCTGAGCGTGCCCCGGGCGGCGTAGAACTCCGGCTTGGCGTGCAGCACCACCCGGGCACCCTCACGCAGCTCCGGCGCCCCGGCGTCGAGGACGTCCCGGTTGGTGGTGACGGTCAGGCTCAGATCCGCCGACGGGTCCCGCAGGGTGAGGAAGACGGTGCCCGCCCCCGGGCGCCGACTGATCTGCGCCACCTGCCCGTCCACCCAGACCCAGCCGAGTCGGGCGATCCAGGCGCCGACCTTCTGGCTGACCACGCGGACCGGCCAGGGCTCCTCGGCACTGCTCTTCGCACCCGACTCAGCCATCCACCCACCCTAGAACCACCCGCCGACATCCCCGACCGCCACTCCCACCGGGTACGGGATGGGGGAACGCCGGAGGAACGGGGGCGGGTGGAACGGCACGTACGATGGTCGGGTGAGCGAGGCTGAGGCGACCCCCAAGACCGGCAAGCGCGTACTCCTGGCCAACCCCCGTGGCTACTGCGCGGGCGTGGACCGGGCGGTGCAGACCGTGGAAGAGGCGCTGAAGCTCTACGGTGCCCCGATCTACGTCCGCAAGCAGATCGTGCACAACAAGCACGTGGTGCAGACCCTGGAGGCCCAGGGCGCGATCTTCGTGGAGGAGAACGAGGAGGTGCCCGAGGGCGCCACGGTGATCTTCTCCGCGCACGGAGTGGCCCCCGAGGTCCACGAACAGGCCCGGGCCCGCTCGCTGAAGGCGATCGACGCGACCTGCCCGTTGGTGACGAAGGTGCACCACGAGGCGCGCCGGTTCGCCGCCGACGACTACGACATCCTGCTCATCGGCCACGAGGGGCACGAGGAGGTCATCGGCACCGCCGGTGAGGCCCCCGCCCACATCCAGCTGGTGGACGGCCCGGAGGACGTCGAGAACGTCACCGTCCGGGACCCGGAGAAGGTCGTCTGGCTCTCCCAGACCACCCTGTCTGTCGACGAGACGCTGGAGACCGTCGCCCGGCTCAAGAAGCGGCTGCCGCTGCTCCAGTCGCCCCCGAGCGACGACATCTGCTACGCCACCTCCAACCGTCAGCACGTGGTCAAGGAGATCGCCGCCGAGTGCGACGTGGTGATCGTGGTCGGATCCCGCAACTCCTCCAACTCCGTACGCCTTGTCGAGGTGGCCCTGGACGCCGGGGCCCGCGCCGGCCACCTCGTCGACTTCGCCCACGAGATCGAGGACGCCTGGCTGACGGGGGCGGACACCGTCGGCGTGACCTCGGGGGCCAGCGTGCCGGACGAGCTGGTGCAGCAGGTCCTCGCCCACCTCGCCGAGCGCGGGTTCGCCGACGTCCAGGAGATCACCACCGCGGACGAGCGGCTGACCTTCTCGCTGCCGCAGGAGCTGAAGCGGGACATGAAGGCCGCCGCTGCCGCCGCCCGGGGTTGATCCCGGTGCCGCAGCCGTCGGCGGGAACGGATCGGTGCGGGGCCCCGTCGGATCAGGTATGAGGAACTTCCGGATCGTTCTCTGCGCGTTGGTCGCCTGCACGCTGCTGAGTGCCTGTGCGGGGGACACTGCCGACGACCAGCCCTCCGCCCCCGCGACGACGACGGGAGAGACCCCGGTGCCCACCGACCCGACCGCCTCCTCGACCCCGGTCGACCCAACTGATCCCGGTACGCCGAGCGCGCCGGCCGACCCGACCGGGCGCCCCTCCGCCGGGGACCCCGGCCGTCCGGGCGGGAGCGCCGCCCCGAAACCGGGCACCACCACCCTGACCGGCAGAGTCGGGGCCGGGGTGGAGCCGGGGTGTCTCCTCCTCGACGGATATCTCCTGGTCGGCGGGGACACGTCGGTGCTCAGGCCCGGTGCCCGGGTGACCGTCACGGGGAAGGTCGAGGAGGGGCTGATGACCACCTGCCAGCAGGGCACCCCCTTCGTCGTGTCGACCGCCCACCCGGCC
This sequence comes from Micromonospora sp. NPDC000207, assembly GCF_040300925.1. Classification (NCBI taxonomy): domain Bacteria; kingdom Bacillati; phylum Actinomycetota; class Actinomycetes; order Micromonosporales; family Micromonosporaceae; genus Micromonospora; species Micromonospora sp. NPDC000207. The sequence goes on along the minus strand of NZ_JBEPEQ010000056.1, from coordinate 9,033 downwards.
TGACCGTCCAGTTTCGGTCTGACTGCGCCGTTCCTGCCCGCCTGGCCCGACCATCCAGTTTCGGCCGGGTCCGGACGGGCCGTTCCGGCCGGAGCAGACGACGGAGCCCGCCCCCGAGGACTCGGGGACGGGCTCCGCTCATCCGGTCAGGTGGTGAACCGGATCGGATCGGATCGGATCAGTTCACCGCGTGGATGGCGACGGCACCCCGGCCGACGACGGCACCCTCGGTGGTCACCACGTTCAGTTCACCCTGCAACTCCCGGCCGGCAGCCGGGGTGGAGAGGGCGGTCACCGTACCGGTGAGGGTGGCGTTGGCACCGTGCGGCAGGTTGAGCGGAGTGGTCGGCGCGGTCAGCGAGCCCAGCGACGCCGCCGAGAACGAGTCCCGGTAGTCGTACGCGGTGCTGGTGCCCGGCCCGTCGACCGAGTAGCCGTCCACCACGACCCGGTAGGTGCCCGGCTGCGGGTTGGTGAGGGTCACCGCCTCCTCGGAGTCGCCGTCGGCCTGCTGGCCGACCAGGGTGCTGCCCCGGTAGACGCTCAGGTCGAGGTCGGCGCCGGGGTTGGCGGTGTTGCCGATCCGGGCGGTGAAGGTGCTCGCCCCGGCGGGCACCTCGACGGTGAACTCCTGCTGCCCGCCGTGGGCGATGGTGGGCCGTTCGGTGTGGACGCTGGCCAGCGGGCCACCCCTGCCGGTCACCGGGACCGGTCCGAAGGTGTTCGTCAGCTCCCAGCTCACCGGGGTCGGCGTACCGGCGGTGACGCCGGGCAGGTCGACGACGGCCGGGGAGACCGCGACGCCCTGCACCCGGGCCTGCAACCGGAACGGGTTGTTCAACGCCGGTGAGGTACGCCGCGACTCGACCTCGATCTCCCAGACCCCCGGGATGGGGCTCGGGTAGTCCCGTTCCTGCGGCTTGCACACGTTCGGGTCGGAGAAGTTGGTGAAGCACAGGGTGCTCGCCGTGCCCTCCGTCGGCACCCCGTACGGGTTGATCGCGATGAACCGGGTCTGCGAACCGGTGGCGATGCCCGAGAGGTTCACCTGCAACGCCCCGGCCCCCGGGGGGACCGTCACGAAGTAGGAGGTGTAGCCGTTGCGGTCGACGGAGCCCTCGGCCGAGAAGGAGAAGTTCGGCTGCTTCACCTCGTTGGCGGCGACCACGACGGTGGCGATCTCGAAGTCCACCACCGAGGTGTTCGGGTCGTCGATCGTCATCAGCGCGCCGTGCACCCCGGCGGTGCCCGGCTTGGCGGTGACCGGGATGGTGACCGGCTGGTTCAGCGGCAGCGACACCTGCTTGCGGGTACGGAAGGTGCCCTCGTCGCCCTCGAAGGTGATCTCGTGGGCGATGCCCCGGGCCGGTCCGCTGGTCCGGGTGAGGGTGACCTCGTACGTCTTGGCCTGGTTGACCTTCTGGCCACCGTCGGCCACCGCACACCTGTTGTAGACCCCGGGACCCCGGTGCGGGTTGGGCACGAAGGCGCCGAGGTCGCTGTCGTACCGGCTCAGGCTGGCCGACAGCGGGGTGCAGACCGGGGCGTCGGAGACGTACGAACGGGTCTCCACACCCTCGTCGAGCAGCTCCCACGCGCCGGTCACGTCGAACATGCCGTAACCCTGCGCGTACGTCGGGACGCCCTCGATCGGGTTCGCCGAGGTGTAGACGGCCCGGCGCAGCGCGGCCGGGGTGACCCCCTTGTCGGTCGCCTTGGCGGCCGACAGGAGCAGGGCTGCGGCCCCGGCGGCCTGCGGAGAGGCCATCGAGGTGCCGTTGAGCATCTGGTAGCCCGGGGGCAGCGGGTAGCCGGCCTCCGGAACCGGGGACCCGGCCTGCCAGAGCGGCGTGGTGGAGATCGCCGAACCCGGGGCGGCGATGTTCGGCTTGAACCCGCCGTCCTCCCGGGGGCCGCGCGAGGAGAAGTTGAACAGCGCGTTCTCCTTGCGGACCACCGACCCGTAGTTGGCCAGCCAGGTGTCCTTGCTGATGCTGGCCGCGACGCTGACCACGTTGCCGGCCACCGACGGGTCGCCGACGGTGTTCAGGCCGGGACCGGAGTTGCCGGCTGAGATGAACATCTGCACGCCGTAGATGTCGATCAGGTCGTTGTAGAGCTGGGCGCGGGCGTTGGCACCGTCGTTGAGGGTGGGCAGGCCGCCGATCGACATGTTGACCACGTCGACCCTGCGGTTGACGACCAGGTCGACCATGCCGGTGGTCAGGGCGGCGGCGGTGCACCCGCCACTCCACGAGCAGGCCCGGGAGGAGACCAGCTTCGCGCCGGGGGCGGCACCGTCGAAGGCGCTGTTGCCCAGCATGTCGTTGGCGGCGGTGATCCCGGCGACGTGGGTGCCGTGGGCGCTGGAGACGATCCCGATGTTGACGAAGTCGACAGGTCCGATGCTGGTGGGCACGGCCTTGCGGTACTCCACCACGAAGGGGGTCTGCTCACGGACGGGGGTGGCCGGGTTGTCGGTGCCGAAGTGGCCGACCTGGAACTGCTCCCGGTAGGGGCGGAACTTCTCGTTCGCGGAGAAGACCTGGTCGGAGTTGGCGTCGACCCAGATGTCGTTGGTTCCCGGGTGGAACAGCACGCCGAAGGTGTCGGTGGTGTCGCCGTCGCGGTTGACGTCGCCACGGTGGTCGGTGGCGGCGGTGATCGCCTCGCTGAACCTGTTGAACCGGTAGGTCCCGGCCGGGGCCGTCCAGGTCGTACCGGCGGCGGTGAAGGTGGGTCCGGTGACCTCGGTGGTCATCGGCCGCCAGCTCGCGTCCTCCAGCGGGTCGGTGGCGGTGACCCAGTCGGCGATCTTCCGCTCGCCGGTGGTGGTCTGCTGGAGCGCGGGATGGTCGAGGTCCACACCGGAGTCCATGATGCCGATCGTCACGCCCCGGCCGTCCCACTGCGGGTTGGCGGCCTTGAACGCCTCCGCCCCGGTCTCGTGCGTCGGCATGTACGGGTTGACGCCGGGGGTGTCCACGCCCGGCCCGGTGAGGGTGACACCCTGGGCGGCGGCGACGGTCCCGTCCGGGGCCCGCTCCGGGGCCGGGTCGGGGAGCTTGATCTCCTCGTCGAGGTCCACGGCGGCGACCCCGGGCAGGGTGGCGGCCTTGAGGACCTGGCCGGTCGGGACCGTGGCCAGGACGTACCCGACCCTGTCGTACTGCTGGCTGACCGAGCCGCCGAGTCGGCGGACGCCGTCGGCGACCTTCTTCGCGGCACCCTTGTCGGCGGCCACGATCAGGGTCACGGTCGGGGCCTTCTCGGCCTCGGCCTGGGCCAGCAGTCTGGCGTCGTGCGGGCCGAGCGTCTCGGCGGCGGTGGCCGGTGAGCCGTCGGCGGGCGCGGCGCTCGCGGTGGTGGCACCGGCCACCACTGAGATCGCGCCGGCCGCCAGGACCGATGCGACGAAGGCGGCGGAGGTACGCCGACTCCTGATGCGGGGTTTGCTCACGTTCGGTATCCCCCAGGAAGGTGGAAGGCCCCGGGTACGCCGGGGCGCACGTGAGCGACATACTTCGTTGTTTCAGTCGTCGATGTCCACTACTCGGTAGTACGTTGTGACCAGGTCGTGACTTTCCGCGCCGGACGGTCCGATCCCGACCGTGGCCACGCCGTCAGTGATCGACAGGCGTGGACGGTCCGGTCCGAGCCCGCTCGACCAGTTCGGGCGCCTGCGGCTGGCGGGGGGCCAGTTCGACCTGCGCCGGAACGGCGAGATCCTGATCGGACACCCCCAGCTCGGCGAGCTTGCGCGCACTGACCAGCACCCGGGACTCCAGGCTGCCCACCGCCCTGTTGTACGCCGTCACCGCCGAACCGAGCGACGTACCCAACCTCCCGACGTGGTCGCCGAGGGTGGAGAGTCGTCCGTACAGCTCACGGGCGAGCGAGTGCACCGCCACGGCGTTGCGCGCCAGGGCCTCCTGCCGCCACGAGTAGGCCACCGTCCGCAGCAGCGCCACCAGGGTGGCCGGGGTGGCCAGCACGACGTTGCGGGCGAAGGCGTGCTCCAGCAGGCTCGGGTCCCGCTGCAACGCCACGTCGAGGAAGGGGTCGGCCGGCACGAACAGCACCACGAACTCCGGGGTGCTGTCGAACGCCGACCAGTACGCCTTCGCGGCCAACGCGTCCACGTGGGACCGCAGCTGCTTCGCGTGCCTGTCCAGGTGACCGTCGCGCCCCTTCTCGTCGCGGTCCTCCATCGCTGTCAGATACGCGTCGAACGGCACCTTCGCGTCCACCACCACGCTGCGTCCACCGTGCAGCCGGACCACCAGGTCCGGTCGTACCCCCCGATGATCGGTAGCGGCCGTCACCTGCTCGTCGAAGTCGCAGTGCTCCAGCATCCCCGCCGCCTCCACGATCCGGCGCAGCTGGTGCTCCCCCCACCGTCCCCGGACCTGCGGGGCGCGCAGCGCCGCCACCAGCTGCTTCGTCTCGGTCCGCAGCTCGCCGGAGACGGTCCCCATGGCCCGGACCTGTTCCCGCAGTTCGGCGTAGGCGTCGACCCGGTCGCGTTCCAGCTCGGTGACGCGGTTCTCGTACCGGCGCAGGGTGTCGTGCAGCGGGGCGACAGCCCGGGCCACCGCCTCCTGCGACTGGGCGGTCGCCTCGTAGCTCAACGCCCGCATCGACTGCTCCAACCGCCCCTCACCCTCCCTGGTGGCGGCGAGGGTCGCCTCCAGCCGGGCGATGTCGGCGGCGGCTCGGCTGCGGGCCGCGTACCACCCCACCGCCGCCCCGGCACCCAGGCAGACGAGGACCACGGCCAGCGTCGAGAACTCCATTCCCGCAGCTTGCCAAACCACCCCGCTCCCCGCCCGCCTCCGCACCCGAGGAATGGCTTGTGATCATCGGCGGGCTGCGGCACGGGCAGGCGTGGCGGGTTCCGGGTACCGTCGGAGTATGGAATTTCTGCTGGTGATCGTGCTGGTGGCCCTGCTCGGTGGTGGCTTCCTGTGGTGGAGGCGCGAGAAAGCCGCCCGACAGGTTCGCGAGCTGGCCGACGTGCGCGCCGACGCTCAGCGCTGGTACGAGCGCCTCGGTGGTCAGGTGATGAACCTGCACGGTGACGAGCCGGCGGTCCGTCAGGCCCTCGTCGACGCCGGTGAGCGGTACAACGCCGCCGGGAGCCAGCTCGAACAGGCTCGTACCGTGCAGCAGTTCCGGCTGGCCCGGGAGACGGCCCTGGAGGGGCTGGCCTACGTCCGGGCGGCCCGGACCGCGCTCGGCATCGACCCGGGACCGGAGCTGCCGCCGCTGGCCGCCGCGCAGGGTGCGGGGCAGTTGACCAAGGAGCGTGAGGTCAACGTCCAGGGGCAGAACTTCAAGGCGGGCCCGCAGCCGGGCCGGGACACCCCCTACTACTACCCCGGCGGGCGGATGCAGGGGCGGCCGGTGCCGGCCGGGTGGTACTCGACGCCCTGGTGGAAGACGGCGATGGGCGCGGGCGTCGGCGTGCTCGGCGGCATGCTGATCGCCGACGCGCTGCTGTCGCCGAGCTTCGGCGACCCTGGTTACGCCGCCGGCTACGAGGACGGCATGGACGCCGGAGGGGACATGGGCGACGGCGGCGACTTCGCCACCGCCGGGGATCCGGGCGGCGGGGACTACGGCGGCGGTGACTTCGGTGGTGGGGACTTCGGCGGCGGTGACTTCGACTTCTGACCCGCCGCACCAGGAAAGGCGACGGCCGACCCGTTCCGGGTCGGCCGTCGCCTTTCGTCGTCGGTCCGGTCAGCCGGTGTTGCGCATCCCCGCGGCGATGCCGTTGACGGTGGTGAGCAGGGCCCGCTCCAGGGCCGTACCGTCGCTGGGGGCGCGCCGACCACCGGGGGCGGTGACGACGGCCCGACCTGCGGCACCGGAGTCCCGGTACTGGCGCAGCAGCGCCACCTGAAGGTGGTGCAGCGGCTCCAGGTAGGTGTCCCGGACGGCGAGGGTGCGCTGGAGGACCGGCGAGTTGTCCAGCAGGTCGGGGCTGGAGGTGACAGCCAGGACCTCCCGCCGGGTCAGCTCGTACTCCGCCTCGATCTTGTCGAAGATCGGGTGGAGCTTCTTGGGGACCAGCGTCTCGACGTACCGGCGGGCGATGTCGAGGTCGGTCTTGGTCAGCATCATCTCGACGTTCGACAGGAACGTGCGGAAGAAGTGCCAGTTGCGGTACATCTCGGCGAGGACGTCCGAGTGCCCGGCCTCCCGGGCGGCGGCCAGTCCGGCGCCGACCCCGAACCAGCCGGGGACGATCTGCCGGGTCTGGGTCCAGCCGAAGACCCACGGGATGGCCCGCAGTCCGGAGAGCCCCGCACCGGTGTTCGGTCGCTTCGCCGGCCGGGAGCCGATGTTGAGCTGGCCGAGCAGCTCGGTGGGGGTCGAAGCCCAGAAGTACGCGGGCAGGTCCGGGTCCTCCACCAGCGACCGGTAGGAGCGGTACGCCGACGCGGAGACCGCGTCCATCGTCGCGTCCCAGCGCTCCAACATCTCGGCCGGCTGGCGGGGGGCGGTGTGCAGGAGGGTCGCCTGGAGCACCGCGGCGACAGTCAGTTCCAGGTTCTCCCGGGCCAGCGCGGGCAGGGTGTACTTGTCGGAGATGACCTCACCCTGCTCGGTGACCTTGATCGCGCCGTCCAGGGTGCCGTACGGCTGGGCCAGGATCGCGTCGTGGGTGGGCCCACCACCACGACCGACGGTGCCGCCCCGGCCGTGGAAGAGCCGCAGGTGTACGCCGTGCCGGGCGGCCACGTCCCGCAGCGCCCGCTGGGCGCGGTGGATGGACCACTGGCTGGTGGTGATGCCGGCCTCCTTGTTCGAGTCGGAGTAGCCCAGCATCACCTCCTGGACGTCTCCCCGCGCCGTGACCAGGGCCCGGTACGCGGGCAGCGACAGCAGCTCGTCGAGGAGTTCACCGCCGGCGTCCAGCTCGGCAGGGGTCTCCAGCAGCGGCACGAACCCGATCCGGGCGCGCCCGCTGTGCACGTCGACGAGCCCCGCCTCGCGGGCCAGCACCACGGCGGCGAGGACGTCGTCGACGCCGAGGGTCATCGAGATGATGTACGACTCGATCACCTCGTTGCCGAACCGGTCCTGCGCCTCGCGGATGGTGGTGAAGACGTCGAAGGTCTTGCGGGCGCCCTCGGTCAGCGGGATGTCGACGGCGGCCAGCGGGCGACGTCCGGTCAGCTCGTCGGCGAGCAGCTTGGTCCGCTCCAGCCGGGTCAGCGCCGGGTAGTCGGTGACCTCGCCGACGGCGTCGTAGAACTGGGCGAGGACGGCGTGGTGCGCCTCGGCGTGCTCACGGACGTCCATGGTGGCCAGGTGCAGCCCGAACGCGGAGACAGTACGGATGGTGGTGGCGAGCCGGCCCACGGCGGTGAGCTGGCCGGAGTTGCGGGCCAGTGAGGCGCGCAGCAGCTCCAGGTCGGCGATCAGTTCGGCGCTGCCCCGGTAGTCCCGACCGGGGACGTGCGGGGTGGCCTGCCGGAGTCGGGCCCGGGTGTTGGCCAGCTTCGCCCGGACGCACCGGGCCTTGAGCCGGTACGGCTCCTCGGCGTTGACCCGCCGGAACCGGGGGGCCACCTCGGGGAGGGCGTCGAGGTCGGCGGCGAGGCTGGCGGAGAGGTCCAGTGACACCCCGCGCAGTCGGCGGGAGACCGAGACCTCGTTGATCAGGGCTTCCATCGCCGCCTCGGTGGCGGCGATGCCGTGCTCGTGCTGGATGGTCAGCACCTCGCGGGTGACCAGCGGGGTGACGAACGGGTTGCCGTCGCGGTCGCCGCCGATCCAGGTGCCGAAGGTGAGCGGCCTGGCGGTGGGGGAGGTCTCCACCCCGAGGGTGCGCAGCGTCTCGGCGAGGTCGCCGAGGACCTGGGGGGCGGCCTCGGCGTACAGGTCGCGGAGGTAGTAGATGGCGTTGCGGGCCTCGTCGGTCGGGTCGGGCCGGTCCAGCCGCAGCTCGTCGGTCTGCCACATCAGGTCGAGGACCTCGGCGAGGCGGCGGTTGGCCGGACCCTCGTCGCTGGCTCCGTAGAGGATGGCGTTGGAGGTCTCGGTGTCGAGTTCGTCGGCGACGGTCCGCAGCTTCGACAGGATCGACCGGCGGGCCGCCTCGGTGGGGTGGGCGGTGAAGACCGGCCGGACCGCGAGTCGGCGGGCCGCTGCGGCGATCTCCTCCGCCGGCACCCCCCGTTCGGCGATCATCTTGGCGGCCTGATCCAGCCACCCGCCGTGCATGGCCCGGCGTCGCCGCAGGTCGCGGGCGCGGTGCACCTGTTCGGTGATGTTCGCCAGGTGGAAGTAGGTGGAGAAGGCACGGGCCAGCTTGGTGCCGGTGGTGACGTCGAGCCCGCCGAGCCGCTGGGCGGCGGCGGGGGCGTCGGACCGTACCTGGGCGCGGATCTCCTCGACCAGGTCGAGCAGGGGACGCCCCTCCTGCCGGGCGAGGGTCTGGCCGAGCAGGGTGCCGAGGCGACGGATGTCGGCCCGCAGGGCGGCGTCGGGGCCGTCGTGGTCGTGCTGGTCGGTCACGATGCGCTCCTCACGAGAGTACGAAGGACAGCGCTGTCCGACTTCCCCTGATCGTATCCGCGCCACCCCTTCGGAGAGGAGGGACCCCTTCATAACGCCCTCGGTGGAGGGAGGTGTCCCGTCGGAGACCCGACCCGGTCCGGGGGCCGCGACGTGGCATGTTTGTGCTGGTGGGCGGGGGTATGAGGGTGTCGTCTGTCGGATCCGCAACGATTCACGTGATCCAGCCCACCCCCACGGGCCGGGGCCCCGCGCCGTGCCCGGACACCTCTCGATCGGGCGCCTGTGGAGCTGCCCCCACAGACGGGGCAGGCCCGAGCGGGCGGGATGTCGGGCCGACCGGACGGGAGCCGCCCGGGGTGGGACTGCCGGTTGGTCCTACCGGCGGGGCAGGCGCGGGGGGGGGGGGGGTGGCGCCGGGCCCCCCCCCCGCGGGGGGGGGGGCGCGGCGGCCCCCCAGGGCGCGAGCGGCAACACCAACAAAATTGGCAGGTTCTTGTA
>NZ_JBEPEQ010000055.1:0-37568 GCF_040300925.1 Micromonospora sp. NPDC000207 | reverse complement strand
GAAGGCGGCGACCCCGACCCGGCGCAGCGCCGGTACGGCCGCCGCCCGCAGCACCGCCGGCACCAGTCGCCGCAGCGTGACGGGGACCGGCGGCAACGGCCGAGCAACGGCCGAGCCCACCGCCGCGCGGGTCACCGCCGCCCGGACGACCGCCCGGCGGGCAGCCGCGAGCTGAACGACCGGTACGCACGGCCGCCGGGGCGCCTCCGGCGGCCGTGCGTACCGCGACGGGGGACAGGTACGTAACGGGGTCACGTGCCGTGACGGGCGGCAGGTGCCGCGTCGGGCGGCAGGTGCAGCGTCGGGCGGCAGGGTGCCGTGGACGTGCGGCAGGTACCGCATCGGGGGGACGGGTGCCGCGTCGGGGTCAGGTCGCCACCCTCGCGGTGCCGGGCTTTGCGAGGATGCACCAATGGCATACGACGCGAGCACGCTGCCCGACGTGTCCGGACTGACAGTCGGCATCATTGGTGGCACCGGCGACCAGGGTCGGGGGCTCGCCTACCGGTTCGCCCGAGCCGGTCAGGCCGTCCTGATCGGCTCCCGTGACGCCGGGCGGGCCGCCGCCGCCGCCCGGGAGATCGCCGGACTGCCCGGGGTGGGCCCGGCCGCCACGGTCACCGGTGCCGACAACGACGAGGTGGCCCGGCTCAGCGACGTCGTGATCGTCGCCGTGCCGTGGGACGGGCACGAGTCCACCGTCGCCGCCCTCGCCGAGCCGCTCGCCGGCAAGATCGTCGTGGACTGCGTGAACCCCCTCGGCTTCGACAAGCAGGGGCCGTACGCCCTCACCGTCACCGAGGGCAGCGCTGTGCAGCAGGCCGCGCGGCTGCTCCCCGAATCCCGGGTCTGCGCGGCGTTCAACCACGTCAGCGCGCCTCTGCTGGCCGACCCGGATCTCGACCGGATCGACCTGGACGTGCTCATCTGCACCGAGGACCGTGAGCTGGTCGGAGTGGTCGCGGCGTTGGCCGCCCGGATCCCCGGGATGCGCGGGGTGTACGCGGGCCGGCTGCGCAACGCCCACCAGATCGAGGCGTTCACCGCCAACCTGATCGCCATCAACAAGCGGTACCGGACCCACGCCGGGATCCGGGTCACCGACCTCTGACCCCGGGCCGGCCCGCCCATCCGCCCCGCCGGTGCCGTCGCACGAGAAGGGGCCCCTCCGACACCACGGGCGGGTGGAGGGGTCCCCGCGTACCGTCAGAAGTTGGTGGTGACGCCGGCCTTCGCGCAGGCGGTGTTGAGGTCCTTGGCGGCCTTCTCGCCTGCAGTGTCGTCGTCGGCGGCGGCCCCCGGGTCGGCCTCGGCACCCAGCCGGACCACGTGCGTGCTCATCTCCTTGATGGCGGGGGCGACCTCGCTGTCCGGGCCCCCGGCGGCGACCGCGGCCGCCATCCGCTTCTCCATCTCGACCAGGATCTCCTTGGTCAGCGCCGGGGACGGCTCGCCCTCGGTGGCCATGGCCTCCTTGACGATGCGCTGCTGCATCTCCTGGAAGTCCTTGGAGATCTTCTCGCAGAGCTCCTTGTCGCTCAGCGTCTCGACGGCCGGGGTCGAGGTCGGGGCGGCGGCCGAGTCGGCGTCGGTGCTCTCCCCGCCGCCACAGGCGGTGAGGGCCAACAGGGAAAGGGTCAGGGCGACAGGAAACACGCGCAGTCGATTCACGGGCGCGAACACTATCCGCCCCATCGCTCGCTGGTCGCGCGGGGTCGCCTCGACGGTCCGCCAGCCGACGAGGGGCACCGGCTCGACTCCACGTCGAGCGGGTGCCCCTCGGGCGACTGGTGGACCGGTCAGAAGTTGACCTCGACCCCGGCCTTCTTGCAGGCGGCGTTGAAGTCCTTGCCGGCCTTCTCGGAGGCCGGGTTGTCCATGGCGGTCAGCGGGTCGGCGGCAGTCGACGCCTTCACGATCTCCGCGTTGACGGCGGTCAGGGCGGTGACCGCCTCGCTGTCGGGGCTGCCACTGGCGGCCGTCTCGGCGAGGTCCTTGGTCATCTGGGTCAGCAACGCCTTGGTCGCGTTCGTAGACGCCTCGCCCTCGGTTGCCGCGGCCTTGAGGATGGCCTGGGTCATCTCGGTGCTGGTCTTCTGCGCCTTCTCGCAGACCTCCTTGTCGCTGACGGGGTCGACGGCAGGGCTGGCCAATGCCGGGGTGGCGGCCGAGGTGGCGGCGGTGGTGGGGGTGGCCGCAGCCGGGGTGGCGTCCTCGCCGCCACAGGCGGTGAGGGTCAACAGGGAAAGGGCCGCTACGGCCGGGAACATGCGCAGTCGGTTCACGGGCGGGACAATATCCGGTTCCACTTCGGAGGATCACGCCGGACCGGCGGACCGAGTGCGACCCGCGCCGCCGCGACCCGCACCGGCCCGTGAGAAGGGGCCCCTTCTAGACCGTGAGCGTTAAGAAGGGGCCCTTCCTTGCACGGGGGTCAGAAGGTGTGTTCGGAGGTGGGGAAGTGGCCACCACGGACGTCGTCGGCGAAGGCACGGGCCGCCGTCGACAGGGCACCCGCCACGTCGGCGTAGCGCTTGACGAAACGCGGTGCCTTCCCGGTACGCAGACCGGCCATGTCCTGCCAGACCAGCACCTGGGCGTCGGTCTCCGGCCCGGCCCCGATCCCGACGGTGGGGATGGTCAGCTCTGCGGTGACCCGCTTGGCCACCTCGCCCGGGACCATCTCCAGCACCACGGCGAACGCCCCCGCCTCGGCGACCGCACGGGCGTCGGCGAGCACCTCCTCGGCGGCGTCACCGCGCCCCTGGACCCGGTATCCGCCGATGGCGTGCTCACTCTGCGGGGTGAACCCGATGTGCGCCATCACCGGGATGCCGGCCGAGGTGATCGCGGCGACCTGCTCCGCGCAGCGCCGGCCGCCCTCCAGCTTGACGGCGTGACAGCCGCCCTCCTTCATGAACCGTACGGCGGTGCGCAGCGCCTGGGTCGGACCCTCCTCGTACGAGCCGAACGGCAGGTCACCGACGACGAGGGCCTGCCGGGTGGCCCGGACCACCGCCCGGACCAGGGGCAGCAGCTCCTCGACGGTGATCGGGACCGTCGTCTCGTACCCGAAGACGTTGTTCGCCGCCGAGTCACCGACCAGCAGCACCGGCACCCCGGCCGTGTCGAAGATCGACGCCGTGTACTGGTCGTACGAGGTGAGCATCGGCCACCTCTCGCCGCGCTCCTTGGCCGCGACCAGGTCACGGGTACGGACCCGGCGGGTCACCGGACCCCCGTAGAGGGCGGTCACCTCCGGCTGCGTCGGTTCAGCCATGACTGTCTCCTTTCCTCGAGGCCGCTGGTGCGGTCCCCGGGTTCCGTCGCGATCGTCGCACCGGTTCCGGCGTGCCGACAGGGAGCAGTGCAGGACGTCACTCAGTCGCGTTCGCGCCACCTGTTGGTGATGGGCAGCCGACGGTCCCGACCGAACGCCTTCATCGAGATCTTCGTACCGGGTGCCGACTGGCGACGCTTGTACTCGGCGGTGTCCACCATCTGCAGGACCCGGTCGATCACCGCCGGGTCGTGACCGGACTCCACGAGCCCGTCCCGCCCCAGGTCACCGTCGACGTAGCCGATCAGGATCGGGTCCAGGACGTCGTAGTCGGGCAGCGAGTCGCTGTCGAGCTGACCCGGGCTCAGCTCCGCGCTGGGCGGCTTGCCGATGGAGTTCTCCGGGATCGGCGGGGTCTGACCCCGTCGGGCGGCGTCGGCGTTGCGCCACCGGGCCAGCCGCCACACCAGGGTCTTCCACACGTCCTTGATCGGGTTGAATCCGCCGACCGAGTCGCCGTACAGCGTCGAGTAGCCGACCGCCAGCTCGCTCTTGTTGCCAGTGGTCAGGACCAGCGGCCCCTCCTGGTTCGACAACGCCATCAGGATCACCCCGCGTACCCGGGCCTGGAGGTTCTCCACCGCCACCCCGGACAGCGACATGTTGGCCAGGAAGGTGTCCACCATCGGTTGGATCGGCTCGACCCGGTAGTCCAGCCCGGTCCGCTTGGCCAGGTCCGCCGCGTCGTCACGGGAGTGTTCCGAGGAGTGCTGGCTGGGCATGGAGACCCCGATCACCCGCTCCGGGCCGACCGCGTCCACTGCCAGGGCGGCCACCACCGCCGAGTCGATGCCCCCGGAGAGGCCGAGCACCACCGAGGGGAAACGGTTCTTGCGGACGTAGTCGCGCAGGCCCAGCACCAGCGCCTGCCACACCTCCGCCTCGTCGGCCACCGGTTCGACTGTCCCGCCGTGACAGGCCGGGCCGGTCGGAGCGGGCAGTTCCGCGCCGACGGTGACCCGGTCCACCCGCATCCCGGAGGGCGGTTCCTGACCGGCGGCCCCGGCGGGCAGTTCCGCGACGGCGGTGGTCGTCGCCGCCGGGAGTTCCAGGTCCTGGAGGACCAGGTGCTCGACGAACTGGGGGGCGCGGGTGACGAGGGTCCCGTCGGCGCCGACGATCATCGAGTCGCCCTCGAAGACCAGCTCGTCCTGGCCGCCGGTCATGTTGACGTACGCGATCGCCGCCCCGGCCTCCTCCGCCCGGCGACGCAGCAGCGGCAGCCGCAGGTCGTCCTTGTTCAGCTCGTACGGCGAACCGTTGACCGAGACCACCAGTCCGACCCCGGCGGTGCGGGCCACCGCGAACGGGCCCCCGGCCTGCCACAGGTCCTCACAGATGGTCAGCGCCACGTCGACCCCGCCGACGCGGACCACGCTGAGGGTGTCCCCGGGCACGAAGTACCGGTCCTCGTCGAAGACGCCGTAGTTGGGCAGGTGGTGCTTGAAATAGGTGGTGACCACAGTGCCGCCGTGCAGCACTGCGGCGGCGTTGCGCGCCCCCCGCCCCGGCTCGGCGTCCCCGCTGACCTGCGGCGGACCGTCGGCGTCCAGGTAACCGACGACGACCGCGACGTCCCCGAGGCCGTCGACGGCGAGGTCGGCGGCGAGCCGTTCCAGGGCGGCCTTCGACGCCGCGACGAACGATCGGCGGAAGACCAGGTCCTCGACCGGATAGCCGGTCAGAACCATCTCCGGGAACGCGACGAGCTGGGCGCCGCCGTCGACGGCCCGTCGGGTCCAGGAGCGGATCAGCTCGGCGTTGCCGGCGAGGTCGCCGACGGTCGGGTTGACCTGGCACAGTGCGAGACGCAGGGTGGGCATGACCCTCATCTTGCCCCAGCCCGCGAGACCAAACATCTCGGTGCGTCGGGGAGTGGACGACACCGCCACGGAGTCGGCTCCCGGTCGCGTCGACCGGACCCGTCCGGGGGTCCGCGTCGGGGTGGGACACCGCAGGACGGCTCCGCGCAAGGTCGCGTAACGTCTGCGTAACGGGGTCAATGAAGACTGTGCGGTCAGGTCGCGTCGACCGGACCGGTGGCGGACGAGAAGTGTCGCGGAGGAGTGGAAGTGGACCGTCAGCAGGAGTTCGTCCTCCGTACGCTGGAAGAGCGTGACATCCGGTTCGTCCGGCTGTGGTTCACCGACGTGCTGGGCACCCTCAAGAGCGTCTCGGTGGCCCCCGCCGAGCTGGAGTCGGCCTTCGAGGAGGGGATCGGCTTCGACGGCTCGGCGATCGAGGGCTTCGCCCGGGTCTTCGAGTCGGACATGGTCGCCATGCCCGACCCGACCACCTTCCAGGTCTTCCCCTTCGAGGGCGGGGTCAGCGGCGAGAGCGCCCGGATGTTCTGCGACATCCTGCTGCCCGACGGGGGGCCCTCCTGGGCCGACCCCCGGCACGTGCTGCGCCGGGCGCTGTCCCGGGCCGCCGACAAGGGGTTCACCTTCTACACCCACCCCGAGATCGAGTTCTACCTGTTGGAGAACGGCCCGGCGGACGGTTCGGTGCCGGTCCCGGTGGACACCGGCGGCTACTTCGAGCACACCACCCACGCGGTGGCCCGGGACTTCCGCCGACAGGGGGTCCTGGCCCTGGAACGGATCGGGATCTCGGTGGAGTTCAGCCACCACGAGGTGGCCCCCGGCCAGCAGGAGATCGACCTGCGGTACGCCGACGCCCTCACCACCGCCGACAACATCATGACCTTCCGGCACGTGGTCAAGGAGGTGGCGCTCTCCACCGGGGTGCAGGCCTCCTTCATGCCGAAGCCCTTCACCGACCAGCCCGGCAGCGGCATGCACACCCACCTGTCGCTGTTCGAGGGAGAACGCAACGTCTTCCACGACGCCGCCGACCCGATGAAGCTGTCGAAGGTGGCGAAGTCCTTCATCGCCGGGCTGCTCATGCACGCCCGGGAGTACACCGCCGTCACCAACCAGTGGGTCAACTCGTACAAGCGGCTCTTCCCGCTGGCCCTGCCGGACCGGATCACCGAGAGCCCGGCGTACGTCTGCTGGGGGCACCTCAACCGGTCCGCCCTGATCCGGGTGCCCGCGTACGGCAAGCCCAACTCCGCCCGGGTGGAGGTTCGGTCGCTGGACTCGGCCACCAACCCGTACCTGGCCTTCGCGGTGATGCTCGGTGCCGGTCTCAAGGGCATCGAGGAGGGGTACGAACTCCCGCCGGGCGCGGAGGACGACGTCTGGTCGTTGAGCGCGGCGGAACGCAAGGCGATGGGGTACGAGGCGCTGCCGGAGAACCTCGCCGAGGCGATCGACGTGATGGCCGGCTCGGAACTGGTCGCCGAGGTGCTCGGGGAGCACGTGTTCGACTTCTTCCTGCGCAACAAGCGGGCCGAGTGGGAGCAGTACCGCCGCGAGGTCACCCCGTTCGAGCGGCAGCGCTACCTGTCCCTGTGACAGCGCTACCTGTCCCTGTGGCGGCGGAACTGTCCCACCCCGGGCGTACCCTCCCGGGGTGAACCGGACCGACCGCCTGTACGCCCTGGTGGAGGAGCTGCGGGCGGTCTCCCCCCGGCCCCGCAGCGCCAGTTGGCTGGCCCAGCGATTCGAGGTCAGCTCCCGCACCGTGGAGCGGGACATCGCCGCCCTCCAGCAGGGCGGGGTGCCCATCTGGGCCGAGCCGGGCCGCACCGGGGGGTACGTCCTCGACCGGGCCCACACCCTCCCCCCGATCAACCTCACCCCCACCGAGGCGGTGGCGGTGGCCGTCGCCCTGCACCGCCTCGGCGGGGGTCCCTTCGCCGAGGCCGGGGTCACCGCCCTGCACAAGCTGCTGGCCGCCATGCCCGAGGCGGGGGCCGCCGAGGCCCGTCGGCTGATCGGGCGGGTCCACCTGCTCGGCGCAGGCCCGGGCACCCCGGTTCCGGCCGCCGTGGCGGGGGCGGTCACCGCCGGACGGGTGCTGCGCCTGGGATACCTCGACCGGGTGGGCCGCCCTTCGGTACGGGAGGTGGAACCGTTGGGTTACCTGGGCAGCCCCACCCACTGGTACCTGTTGGCCTGGTGCCGACGGCGGGAGGCCACCCGCACCTTCCGTACCGACCGGATCACCTCGGTCCGGACCCTCGCCGAGTCGGTGACCCGGGACCTGCGTCCGGAGGACATGCAGATCCCCCACGAGCGGGTCCGCTCCCTGACCCTGGTCTGATTCGGCGGGTCGCTCCGATCCCGACCAGGTTCTCGTCGGGAAACACCGACAGGGGGGTGTCGGGGCGGTGGTCGAGGCTGGTTCCTGAGCGCGCCGGCCAGGGGGCCGGTGCACTGGGGATCCCCGGAGGCATCATGTCCAGCACACCCGTCACCTGGTTCGAGTTCGGCACCGACCGCCCGGAGGAGGCGCAGCGGTTCTACGGGGAGGTCTTCGGCTGGTCCTTCGAGGAGCAGGGGGCCGTGGACGGGGGGTCGTACCTGGTCACCGGAGCCGGTGGGGGAACCGGGATCGGCGGGGCGATCCGGGCCTCGCACGGCACCCCGAACTACGCGATCTTCTACGCCGAGGTGCCCGACGTGTCCGAGGTGTGCCGACGGGCCGAGGCGGCCGGTGGCCGCGTGCTGGTGCCCCCGCAGACGGCCCCCACCGGTCTCACCTTCGCCCACCTCCTCGACCCCACCGGCAACCACCTGGGCATCTACACCCCACCCCCTAACCCACCCCCCACCCCCTAACCCACCCCCCACCCCCTAACCCACCCCCCACCCCGTCCCCCTTCCCCCCACCTCCGTCCTCGATGGGTGATCAAGGGATTTGCGTCAACCGCGGGCGCTTTCGTGACGCAAATCCCTTGATCAACAGGGGTGGCCGGGGCGGTGGGGGTGGCCGGGGTGGCCGGGGCGGTGGGGTGGGGGATGGTGGGGTTACTTGTTGGTCTTGTTTTCGGGGTGGCTGTTGGGGCCCGGACCCCAGCCGCCGCCGGGGAAGACTCCCGACTCGATCGCCTCGGTGATCGCGTCGGCCTGCTCCTGGGTGAGCTTGCCCTCCTCAACCGCCGTGGCCAGCCGCTCCTTCAGCTTCGCCGACCGGTCCTCAGGTGTGCCGCCGCGCTCACCCCCGCCGGCCCAGTCACCCCGGCCGGCCCAGTCACCCCGTTCGGCCCAGTCACCCCGTTCGGCCCAGTCACCCCGTTCGGGACGGTCGGCGGCCCGCTGCTCCCGCAGCTTCTCCAGGGCGGCTGTCACCTTGTCGGTCTCCACCCCCAGCTCCTTCGCCAGGGCCTCGGCGAACTCCGACTGGCGCTCGGCGTGCCGCTGCTCCCGGTCCGTGCCCGGGTCGGCAGTGGTGCTGGTGCTCGGGGACGGGCTGGGGTCGTTCTGGGCGAACGCGACGGTCGGGGCCGCGATCCCCACCCCGAGGACGCCGGCCGCGGCCAGGCCCGCCAGGACGTGCTTCTTCGACATGCTGCGGGACATGAACTCCTCCGACTCTCGTTGCAAGACTCCGACTCTCGGTGGCGGTCGGATCGACCCACCGTCACCGACAGTCCTGGGCGCAACCCGTGCCGTCCCTGTCACCCACCTGAGAGTCCCGTCCGGTACGGCGGGCGAGTCGATCACAGGGAGGAGTGGTCGATCACAGGGAGGAGTGGTCGATCACGGGGAGAGGTCGATGGACGGGGAGAAGGGGAGAAGGGGAGAAGGGGAGAAGTGGTCGATCGACGGGGAGGAGAGGTCGATCGACGGGGTGAAGTGGTCGATCACGGGGTGGGGGTCAGGAGACGGCGGGGGCGACCGTCAGGGTGCCGGCGGAGGCGTCGAGGGTGGCGGGGGTGCCGAGGGGAACGGTGAGCTGGCCGTGGCCGTGGCCGACCGGGAGCCCGCCCAGGACCGGTACGCCCAGGTCGCCGAGGCGCTCGGCCAGGACGTCGGCGACTGTGGTGTCCCACCCGTCGGCGCAGCGGGTGAACTGCCCCACCGCCACCCCGGCCACCTCGGCCAGGGCGCCGCAGCGGCGCAGCTGGGTCACCATCCGGTCGACCTTGTACGGCGGCTCCTGAACGTCCTCGATCAACAGGACCGCCCCGGTGAGGTCGGGGAGGTCCGGGGTGCCGACGGTGGCGGTCAGCAGGCAGAGGTTGCCGCCGAGGAGGGGGCCGGTGGCCCGACCGGGCACCCGGACCGGGCCGGTCTCGGCGTCCGGGTCTGCGGTGAGGGTCACCTCGGCGGTGGTGGTCAACGCGGCGTGCAGCGACTCCGCCGAACGCAGTGGGGTCCGTTCGTCCAGCCAGGCCGCCCCGGGGCCGTGCACGGTGGCCAGCCGGGCACCCCGCCAGAGCGCGAGCTGCAGGGCGGTGATGTCGGAGAACCCGGCCACCACCTTCGGGTCCCGCCGGACGGCTGCCATGTCGATCAGGTCGACGACCCGCTGCGCGCCGTACCCGCCCCTGATGGCGAGCACACCCCGGACCGTGGGGTCGGTGAAGGCGGTGTTCAGGTCGGCGGCCCGGAGGGCGTCCGCGCCGGCCAGGTAGCCGTGCCGGGCGTACGCGTGGGGGGCGAGGACGGGCCGTAGTCCCCAGCCGGTGAGCAGCTCGATGCCCCTGGCGACCCGTTCGGGGCGGCTGGGCCCGGAGGGCGACACCAGCATCACCGTGTCCCCGGGGCGCAGCGCGGGTGGGCGTACCGCCGGGGTGGCGCAGCGGTCGGCGGCGACCGGTCCGGTCGCGGCCGGGGCGGGGTGGTCCGGGCTCACAGCGGCCGAGCCTAGTCCGGCCGTCGGCCCGGAGGAGGCGAGAGGGGAACCCTTCCCTACCGCAGGCGTTAACAGGGGACCCTGCCTTGCTCGCGTAGGCGTTGAGAGGGGATCCTTTCTCGCCCGGCGACGCGGGGCGAGGGGCAGTGGGGGGACCGGATAGCCTCGACGGTGTGGGAACCGCGTTGGTGATCGAGAACGACCCGAACGACGACCCCCGACGGTTGGGGGAGTGGCTGACCGAGGCCGGCCTCGACCTGCGGGTGGTGCGTCCGCACGCCGGCGACGACCTGCCCGCCGACCTGTCCGGGTACGTCGCCCTGGTGGTGCTCGGCGGCGAGCAGCAGACGTATCCGGGACCGGACGGCACCCCGGGGGCAGCCTGGTTCCCGGCTGTCGAGGGGCTGCTGCGCAAGGCCGTCCGACACCGCGTACCCACCCTCGCCGTCGGTCTCGGCGCGCAGCTGCTGGCCGGTGCGCACGCCGGGTCGGTCGAGCCCAGCCCGGCCGGGCCGGAGATCGGCCCCGGTGTGGTCGGCAAGCGGGACGCCGCCGACGGTGACCCGCTGTTCCGGTACGTGCCGTTGATGCCCGACGTGCTCCAGTGGCACACCGACGAGATCACCGAGCTGCCGCACGGGGCGACCCTGCTGGCCGCCTCGGCCCGCTACCCGCACCAGGCGTTCCGGATGGGGGACCGGGCCTGGGGGCTCCAGTTCCACATCGAGTGCGACACGGCGATGATCGCCATGTGGGCCGCCGACTCGCCGCTGCTGGCCGACCTCGGGTACGACCCGGAGCTGGTGGTGGCCGCCTGCCACGAGGTGATGGTCGACGTCGAGGAGGTCTGGCAGCCGTTCGCCGCGCGGTTCGCCGCCCTGGCCCTCGGTGAGCTGCCCGACGCGGCGGTGCGGCCCACCCTGCCGCTGCTCGGGCACTGAGCCGGCGATGAGCAGACCGAACACCAGGCTCGCTCGCTACGGTTTCGGCACCGCCGAGGGGGAGGACGTCACCCGGGCCGCCGAGCTGCTCGGCCCGGACGGGCTCGGCCTGTGGCGTCCCGACGCGCAGGAGCCTGCCGACGAGCACGCCGCCGAGCTCCTGGCCGTGCTCTCCCGGGCCGCCGACCCGGATCTGGCCCTGCGTCAACTGCACCGCATCGTCGAGGCGGAGCGGCGGGCCGAGCCGGACGCGCCTTCGGCGGTCCTGACCGGGATGCGCGACGACCCGGGTCTGCGTCGCCGGGTGGTCGCGGTGTTGGGGGCCTCGTCGGCGCTCGGCGACCACCTGGTCGCCAACCCGGACCACTGGCGGGCGCTCTCCACCGCCGCCGACGGGCTCGCGCCGCTGGCCGACGGCCGCCTGGAGCTCGCCCACGATCCCCGCCCCGGCAGCCCGCCGGCGACCGGCCCGGCGGCGACCGATCGGACGGCGACCGGCCCGACAGGTGCCACCGCGCCGTCGACCGGGGCGCGGCCGTCGACCACCGAGCCGTCGACCACCGCCCCGTCGACAGGGGAGCCGGCCGACGGGATCCGGGAGTCCGCCGTCGGGCGGGAACAACCCCGGGTCTCCGGGCACCGACGTGGCGGTCCGACCGGCAGCGGACCCCGCATCGTCGACCTGCGTCGGGCGTACCGGCTGGCCCTGCTGCGGATCGCGGCGGCCGACCTCACCGGCGGTCGGGCCCTCGACCAGACGATGGCGGCGCTCTCCGGGCTGGCCGACGCGACCCTCTCCGCCGCGTACGAGATCGCCGTCGACGAACTGCCCGAGGGGACGCCCCGCCCCCGGTTGGCAGTGGTGGCGATGGGCAAGTGCGGTGGGAACGAGCTGAACTACGTCTCCGACGTGGACGTCATCTTCGTCGGGGCCGACGACGCCGACCTGGCCGCCGGCACCACGGTCGCCACCCGGCTGATCCACGTGTGCGGGCTGGTGGCCTGGCCTGTCGACGCGGCGCTGCGTCCGGAGGGCAACCGGGGGCCGCTGGTGCGTACCCTCGCCAGCCACCTGGCGTACTACCAGCGCTGGGCCCGGACCTGGGAGTTCCAGGCACTGCTCAAGGCCCGGCCGGCCGCCGGGGACCTGCCGCTGGCCCGGGAGTGGATCGACGCGCTCGCCCCGCTGGTCTGGCGGGCCGCCGAGCGGCCGGAGGCGGTCGAGGACGTCCGCTCCATGCGGAAGAAGATCATCGAGAACATCCCGCCCCGGGAACAGGAACGCGAGATCAAACGCGGTCCGGGTGGACTGCGCGACATCGAGTTCGCCGTACAGCTGCTGCAACTGGTGCACGGGCGCGGCGACGAGGCGCTGCGGGTGACCGGGACGATCCCGGCGCTGCGGGCGCTCGTCGCCGGCGGCTACGTCGGCCGCGCCGACGGGGAGGGCCTGCTGCGGGGATACCGGTTCCTGCGGACCGTGGAGCACCGGCTCCAGTTGCAGGGACTCCGCCGGACCCACACCGTCCCGACCGACCCGGGCGGGTTGCGCTGGCTGGCCGCCGCCCTGGACTACACGGCCGCCACCGGGCGCAGCGCCGTCGAGGCGTTCCGCGCCGACTGGGTCGCCCACGCCACCGAGGTACGCCGACTGCACGCCAAACTCCTCTACCGGCCCCTGCTGGAGGCGGTCGCCCGGGTCCCCGCCGACGGGTTGCGGCTCACCCCGCAGGCGGCCCGCCACCGGTTGGAGATCCTCGGCTTCGCCGACCCGGCCGGGGCCCTGCGTCACCTGGAGCGGCTCACCGGCGGGGTGAGCCGTACCGCAGCCATCCAGCGGACCCTCCTGCCGGTGCTGCTCGGCGAGTTCGCCGACGCCCCCGAACCGGACCGGGGTCTGCTCAACTACCGCCAGGTCTCCGACAAGCTCGGCAGCACCCCCTGGTACCTGCGGCTGCTGCGCGACTCCGGACCGGTGGCCCGCCGACTGGCCCGGGTCCTGTCGCTGTCCCGGTACGCCACCGACCTGCTCTCCCGGGAGCCGGAGGCGCTGCGGCTGCTGGCCGAGGAGAGCGAACTGGCCCCCCGTACCCGGGAGGTCCTCTGCGAGGGGTTCGTCGCGGCGGCGGCCCGACACACCGACCCGGTCCAGGCCACCCTCGCGGTCCGCGCCCTGCGCCGCCGGGAACTGGTCCGGCTCTCCTGCGCCGACGTGCTCAGCCGCGCCGACGGCATCGCCCCCCGGCCACCGCGCGCCGACGACGCCCCACGTCGCCCGGCCCCCCTGACCGACATCGTCGCCGCCGGCCGCGCCCTCGCCGCGGTCACCGACGCCACCCTCGCCGCCGCCCTGCGCATCGCCCAGGCCGCGAAGCCGGGACCACCCGGGCTGCGGTTCGCGGTGATCGGGATGGGTCGCCTCGGCGGGTACGAGTCGAACTACCTCTCCGACGCCGACGTGCTCTTCGTCTACGACCGCCCCGCCGACGTCGAGGAGAGCACCGCCAGCGCCGCCGCCCGCGCCGTCGCCGAGGAACTGCGTCGCCTGCTCGGGATGCCCGCCCCCGACCCGGCGCTGGGGGTCGACGCCGACCTGCGTCCCGAGGGCCGACAGGGTCCCCTGGTCCGCAGTCTCGCCGCCTACTCGTCGTACTACGCCCGCTGGTCGAAGGTGTGGGAGGCGCAGGCGCTGCTGCGGGCCCGGTTCGTCTGCGGCGACCCCGACCTGGGGGCCGAGTTCGAGCGGATGGTCGACCCGGTGCGCTACCCCCACGGCGGGCTCACCCGGGAGCAGGTGGTCGAGATCCGGCGGATCAAGGCCCGGGTGGAGCAGGAACGGCTGCCCCGGGGTGCCGACCCGGCCACCCACACCAAACTCGGTCGGGGTGGACTCGCCGACGTCGAGTGGGCCGTCCAACTCCTCCAGCTCCGGCACGCCGGGGCCGACCCGTCCCTGCGGGGGACCCGTACCCTCGACGCCCTGGCCGCCGCCCGCGACGCCGGCCTCGTCGACGAGGCCGACGCCACCGCGATGGCCGACGGGTGGACCCTGGCCGCGCAGGTCCGCAACGCCCTCATGCTGGTCCGGGGCCGCGACGGCGACCAACTTCCCCGGCACGGCGTGGAGCTGGCCGGGGTGACCCGCATCCTGGGTCGGGACGACCCGGGCGAGTTCCTCGACGAGTACCTGCGCACCGCCCGCCGCTGCCGCACCGCCATGCAACACGTGATGCAGGGGTGAGCCCCGGCCGGGGCAGCGAGGGTGCGGGTCACGGGGTCAGCGGGTGCTGCTGATGGTGTAGGTGCCCGGGTCGGTAGTGGTGAGGAGGGTCCAGCCTTCCGATTCGGACAACCGGGCCTGCGGTTCGGTGGTCAGCCATCGGCTGTGGCGGACGCGGACGAGGACCGTCTGCGCGGACGGCAGGCGCACGGTGATCGCCGTGGGGGTGTGCTCCACGACGACCGCCGGCTGCTCGACGAGCGGTCGGGCATCCTCGACCGCGTAGAGCCGCCAGTGCGGCGAGGTCCAGACGAGGTTCAGGTAGGCGAGCCCCCCGGTGACGAGGCGTGCCTCCGCGCGGCCGACCCAGGACAGTTCCGCGTCCGGTACGGCGACGTACTGGACCGCGTTCTCGTCCAGCCAGCTCCGGTAGCTGTCGGCAGTCAACTCGACGCCGGTACCGGGGGCACCGGGAACCGTGGTGAAGAACAGCGGGTTCCGCGCGATGTCCGCCTGCCGCAACCACCCACGGGCCAGGGGGGTGTCCTCCAGGTACGCCGCCTCCCAGTAGTTCTGCGTGGGAGGGATCTCCACCCGGCCGGTCAACTCCCGTTGCCGGAGTTCGTTCAGCAGGGGCGCGAAGTAGCTCCGGTCGCTCGTCGGTTCACCCATGCTGCGCAGGTCGGCGGTGACCACCGGCGGCTGCCACCAGCAGGTGACACCCAGGAGTACGCAGAGCGCGGCCACCCCGACAGGGCGGCCGCGCACCGGCCGGGGCAGCCGTACGCGTAGCGGACCGGGAAGCCGAGCGGCGGCGGCGAGCAGCGGCAGGCCGAACATCACCGGCAGGCGTACCGCGTTGAGGCCCACCGGGGTGTGCACGAGGGCTGCCACCAGGACTCCGGCGGCGGCCAACAGCGCCCCGACGCGGACCGGACGGTACGCCACCAGCGCGGCGACCAGCAGGCAGGTGACCATCGCGTGCACGGTGTCGGTGCGGCTGATGTTCATCCAACCGCCGTCACTGAACAGCAGGGCGGTCACCACCATGGGCACGGCGGCCGGAACCCCGAGCGCCAGACCTGCGGCGGGCCGGCGGGTCAGGACCAGTGCCGCGCCGACGAGACCGACGAAGAGCCCGGCCACGGGGCTGGTGGCCGAGGCCAGTCCGGCGGCGACCGCCGCACCGGCCAGGGACGGTGTTCGCCGTCGCATGGTGAGGGCCAGCAGGGCGGTGATCCCGAACATAACTCCGAGTCCGTAGGTCACCCGCCCGGAGGCCAGGTTGCCGGCGATGGTGACCACCCCGACCAGGCTGCCGAGGAGCGGCCGGGGCACCCCGGTACGCAGGAGGAGCAGAGCGAAGACGATCGCCGACGCGACCATCGCCACCACACCGGTGACCCGTACGCCGAGCAGCGTCATCACCGGCTGGGAGACCAGGCTGTAGCCGAACTGGTGGACTCCGCCGTACCAGCGCAGGTCGACGGGGGTCGGGCCGTGTTCGGCGAAGAACCCGGTCCGGGCCACCTGCGCGGACAGGTCCGACCCCATCAGGGGGAGCGCGAGGTAGGTCACCCCCAGCGCCACGGCGGTCAGGGCGGTCGCCCCGATCACCAGTCTCTGCCGCATGACCACCTCCACATCGCCAGTCACCGTACTGGCAGCATGAGGGACGTGCCTCACCACCTCGTGCGCTGGACCGGCTTCGCCGGTTCCCTCCTGCTCGCCGTGTCGGCGTACCTCGGCGGTGCGTTCCCCTCGGCACCCCTGCGAAGCTCTCCGGTCTCCATCTGGCAGAGCCGGTACGGGCCGATCGTCCTCGTCGCCTGGCTGGTCGGCACCGGCCTGATGGCCTGGGCGTGGTGGTCGCTGCGCAACCGGGAACTGAAGCCCCGATGGGTGCTGGTCACCGCCGGGCTGTGGTTGTTGCCGCTGCTGGTGGCTCCGCCCTTCGGCACCCGGGACGTGTACGCCTACGCCTGCCAGGGGGCCAGCTTCGTCAACGGGATCAGCCCGTACGAGCAGGGGGTCTCCGCCCTGCCCTGCCCCTGGCTGGACACCGTCTCCTACATCTGGCGGGACACGCCAGCCCCGTACGGGCCGCTGTTCGTCCTGATGGCCGGGGCGGTGGTCGGGATCACCGACTCGTTGACCGCCAGCATCGTGGCGTTCCGGATCATCTGCCTGCTCGGGGTGGTGGCCACCGCGTACGCAGTGCCGCCGCTGGCCCGCCGGTGCGGCGTACCCGTGGGGCGGGCGCTCTGGCTGGTGCTGGCCTGCCCCCTGGTCGCCATCCACCTGGTCGGCGGCCCACACAACGACTCCCTGATGATCGCCCCCCTGGTCGGCGGCCTGGCGGTGGTGGCCAGCCACCCCGGGCGTCGGTGGCCGCTGCTCGGCGGCGGGGTGCTGCTCGGGGTGGCCGTGGCGGTGAAGGTCACCTCGGTGGTGGTGGTGCCGTTCGCCGTCCTCGCGGCTGTCGTCGGTCCGATCACCGTCCGGGCGCTGTTGCGCCACGGGAGCTGGGTCCTCGGCGGGGCGACCCTGACGATGGTCGGGATCACCTTCGCCGGTGGGCTGGACTTCGGCTGGATCGGCGGGTTGACCACCGGTGGGGCCGCCGTCGCCTGGACCTCGCCCCCGACCGCGGTGGGGCAGACCGTCAACTCTGTCGCCCAGCTCTTCGGGGCGAGCATCGAGGCCATCCCGGCGGCCCGGGGGGTCGGCGTGGTCGTGTTGGCAGCGGTGCTGGTGTGGATGTGGTTCCGGGCCTGGCACCAGGACCCGCTGCGCTACGCCGGGCTGGCCCTGGCCGTCACCGTGGCGCTGGCCTCGGTGGTGCACCCCTGGTACTGGACCTGGCCGCTCGCGGTGATCGCCGCCACCACCGTCAGGTCGAACTGGGCGGCCCTGGTGGCGCTGGTCAGTCTCTTCATGATCCTGCCCGACGGGGTGGGCCTGGCCCGGTACACCAAGATTCCCGGGGCCCCGCTGATGACCCTGCTGCTGGTCTTCGGTGCGGTCGCCCTGGTCCGGATGTTCCGGGCCGAGGACCGGCTCCGGGCCGAGCAGGTCACCCGGTCCTGACCCGGCGTACCACCACCCGGTGGTCGACCAGGGTGAACGGCTGCCCGTCCGGGCCGGTCGTCTCCCGGCGGGGGGCGTCCACCCGTTCGGTGACCCACTCGCCCGGGGTCAGGTCGAGGACGGCCAGGGTCTCCTCCGGGGTGGGGAAGACCAGGTCGGGGGGGGCCTGACGGGCCTGCGGCGGAACCTCGCCGTGCTCGACGATCACCAACCGGCCGCCGGGGGCCACCGCCCGTGCGGCGGCACGCAGCACCTCCTCCCGGGGGAACTCCAGCCGGGACTGGAGGAACTGGGCGCTGACCAGGTCGAACTCTCCCGGGGGGAAGGTCCGGGTCAGGTCGTGTCGGCGGAACTCGATCCGGTCGGTCACCCCGGCCCGGTCGGCCTCGGCCGCCGACCGGTCCAGCGCTGTCGCCGACACGTCGACGGCCGTCACCCGCCACCCCTGCCGGGCCAGCCAGATCGCGTCGCCGCCCTCCCCGCAGCCAAGGTCCAGCGCGCTACCCGGGGGCAGCCCGGTGACCTCCTCGACCAGACGAGCGTTGGGTCGCCCGCTCCACTGCCGTTCCTTCTCGGCGTAGAGCGCGTCCCAGTGCCGCGCGGTCTCCGGGTCGATCGACTCCACCCCGCCGCCGTGGCCTGCGTCCGACATCTCTGTTCTCCCTTGGGTCCAGGTCTTCTCCGAACACTGCGGATCCTGCTCCCAGGCCCCGGAGACCGACAAATAATGTTGCCGGGATGGCAAAGTCATTTGGTGATCGAGAACGGGCCGGCGCCGTGGACGAGCCGGTGACCCGGCCCGGTCCGTTGCAGGTCCGCCACGCCCGGGTCGCCCGGGTGGCGGGCCTGGTCGGGGCGGTCCTGCTCACCGTCGCAGGGTGGCTCGGCGGGGCGCTGCCGGGGACTGCGGCAGACCAGGGGGCCGGGTGGGAGGCGGTCGCTGCCTGGGCAATCGGTACGACCCTGATGGTGGGGGCCTGGTGGGCGCTGCGCGCCGGAGCGCCGTCGACCGGGTGGGCGTACCGCACCGCCGGGCTCTGGCTCCTGCCGCTGCTGTTCGCGCCCCCGCTGGGCAGCCGGGACGTCTACTCGTACGCCTGCCAGGGCTGGGCGTACGCCGCCGGACACGACCCGTACGCGGTGGGGGTGGCGGCGGCCGGGTGCCCGTGGCTCGACTCGGTCGCCCCGCTCTGGCGGGACACCCCCGCCCCGTACGGTCCGGTCTTCCTGCTGGTCGCGGCGCTGGCGGCCACCCTCGGCGGTGGTCTGGTCGGCACCCTGGTCCTGCTGCGGCTGTTCGCCGTGGCTGGGGTGCTGCTGGCCGCGCTCTGCCTGCCCGGCCTGGCCCGGGCCGCCGGGGTGCCCACCCGCCGGGCGGCCTGGCTGGCGCTGGCCACCCCCCTCGTCGGGGTCCACCTGGTGGCCGGGGCGCACAACGACGCCCTCCTCGTCGGGCTGCTGACGCTCGGACTGCTGGTCCTCGTCCGCTATCCCGGCAAACCGCGCCCCCTGCTGGTCGCCGGGGTGGTGCTCGGGCTGGCCGTGGCGGTCAAGGCGACCGCCCTGGTGGTCCTCCCGTTCGCCGCCCTCGCCGCCGTACTGGGCCGCTACACGGTCCGGGCGCTGCTGCGCGACGCCGGGTGGCTCGCCGCAGGAGTCCTCGCCACCCTGGGAGTCACCTCGCTGGTGTCCGGGCTCGGCCTCGGGTGGGTGCCCGCGCTGACCCGTTCCGGAGACTCGGAACAGTGGACCTCCCCACCGACGGCGGTGGGCTTCGTGATCGACTACGGCCTGGAGTCGGTAGGCCGGACCGCCGGGGCGGTCCCGGTGACCCGGTTCGTCGCGTTGCTGCTGCTCGCCGCCGTCGTCGCGGGGCTCTGGTGGTGGGCCTGGCGGTCCCTGCGAAGGTTGGGCGGGGTCCGGCAGCGCGTCCACCGCCTGACCGCCGCCCGGATCCGGGTGTCCCTGCTCGGGGCGGGCCTGGCCCTCGCCGCCACCGTCGCCCTCGCCCCGGTCTTCTACCCCTGGTACGCCACCTGGCCGCTGGCGGTCCTCGCCGTCGTGGCGACCCGGACCACCTGGTTCGTCCTACCCGGCGCGCTGGCCTGCTTCCTCACCCTGCCCGACGGCACCAGCCTGGCCCGGTTCGCTAAGGCCCCCGGCGCGATCGTGATGACCGCCCTGATCGTGGCCGCCGCCCTCATCGCTACCCGCCGAGGGGTAAGGAAGGGCCCCTTCTTAACGCATACGGTCTAGAGGGGGCCCCTTCTCACACCGCCCGCGTCGCGGATCAGCGCGGCTGACTGTGGCGAGTCAGCACCGCATGCCTAGCGGTTCAGTGCGGCTGGCTGCAGGTGGGAAAGCCGGCATCGGAGCGGGCGTCGTGGCTGCGGGTGGTGGTCGCACCCGTGGCGACTTTCTCAGCTTGGGCTGGGCGGGTTTCTGCCGGTGACGTACGTCCCCTTGCCCTGCCGGCCCTGAAGTTCGCCGGTGATCTGCAGGTGTTCGATCGCGCGTCGCGCCGTGCCGACCGAGCAGTCGTACCTGTCGGCAAGCTCGGGCAGTGAGGGCAGCTTGTCGCCTTCCTTGAGTTGCCCTGTGGCGATGCTCCGGCGGATGTCTTCGATGATCACGCGGAAGGTCGGCACATAGCCCGTCATGCTGTCATTCGACCAAGGACCTCCTTCAGCTATGTCGGGTATGTCTGTTCTTTTATAAGTGTAGACACTGCTAACTCTGTTAGTAGAGTTATCTCGAGCAGCTGGTTCAGGGATGAGAGGGGTGGCCCGGTGACAGTCGAGAGAGATGGCAAGCCGGAGGAGTGACGCGCGGAGGTTGCCGAAATTCCGAAAGTGCCGGTGGCAGTGGGGCCGGAGATGTTGGCCATGATCCGACAGGGCGGCGTCGTCGCGTGGGTCATGGCACTACCCGGTGGGGACTGCTGGATCATCGACGTGGACGGCAAGAATGTGGTGCACACCGCTTCGCTGCGTTCGGTCGAGGGCTTCTGGGCAGCGATGTACGACGCCGAGGTGGGTTTGGTCCAGGTGGGGTAGCCCGATGCACTCGGGGCTCCAGGTGGCCTGCGGTCCCGGGTCTGTCCCTGGAGTCCCGAGCCTGTCGAAGACGCGCAGCATCGGTGCTGGATGATCTTTTTGCGGTCGATGCGGCTACAGTGGCCGGAACGTCGCGTGCCGGTGGCAGACCGTGTCAGGCATGGAGGCGTCGGATTTCGAAGGAGCACGACGATGATGACGTCGTTCCCTTCGCCCTCCAGTGTCTGAGGGCGAGCGGGCCAGGCTGATCGCCTGGAGTCGGGAGATGCGCAGCGTCCACGAGCGACTGCGCGAAGCCCTACGGATCACCCAGGACGCGGTGCGCGACGGCGTGGACGCCGAGCCGGCCACCCGGGACCTGCTGTTGTTCTGCCACGGGTTCTGTGCCGCGTTGACCGGGCACCACGAGGGCGAGGACCAGCACCTGTTTCCCGCGATCGCGGCGGCCTATCCCGAGTTGCGTAACACCCTGCGGTACCTCAGACAGGACCACTCGATGATCGCGCATCTGCTCTCCGGCCTGCAGGCGGCCGTTGCCCGCGCCCCGACGGCGGCCGAGGTCGACCGGCATCTTGAGGGAGTCGCCGCGATCATGGAGAGCCATTTCCGGTACGAGGAGCGCCGGCTCCTGACCGTACTGGATCGGCTCGCCCTGGACGCGGACCCGCGAGACGTCCTGGGGCCGCTGTGACCGACGCGTCGGTGTGACCGACCCCCTCGTGTGACCCGGACACGGAGCAGGCCCCCAGGAGATCCTGGGGGCCTGCTCCGACACGGACCGCTCAGCAGTCGAAGTACATCGCGAACTCGTGCGGGGTCGGGCGCAGGCGGACCGGGTCCACCTCGTTGGCCCGCTTCCAGTCGACCCAGGTGGAGATCAGGTCGGGGGTGAAGACCCCACCGTCGAGCAGGTAGTCGTGGTCGGCCTCCAGCGAGTCGAGCACGGCGGGCAGCGAGCCCGGCACCTGCTTGACGTCGCCCCACTCCTCCGGCGGGAGGTCGTACAGGTCCTTGTCGATCGGCGCCGGCGGCTCGATCTTGCTCTTGATGCCGTCCAGGCCGGCCATCATCATCGCCGAGAAGGCGAGGTAGACGTTCGCCGACGGGTCCGGCACGCGGAACTCGACCCGCTTGGCCTTCGGGTTGCTCCCGGTGACCGGGATCCGGGTGCAGGCGGACCGGTTGCGCTGCGAGTAGACCAGGTTGACCGGCGCCTCGAAGCCCGGCACCAGCCGACGGTACGAGTTGATCGTCGGGTTGGTGAAGGCCAGCAGCGACGGGGCGTGGTGCAGCAGACCACCGATGTACCAGCGGGCGGTGTCCGACAGGCCGGCGTAGCCGGTCTCGTCGTAGAACAGCGGCTCGCCGTTGAGCCAGAGGCTCTGGTGGGTGTGCATGCCCGACCCGTTGTCACCGAAGAGCGGCTTCGGCATGAAGGTCGCGGTCTTGCCGTTCGCCCAGGCCTCGTTCTTCACGATGTACTTGAAGAGCTGGAGCTGGTCGGCGGCGTGCAGCAGGGTCGAGAACTTGTAGTTGATCTCGCCCTGGCCGGCGGTGCCGACCTCGTGGTGCGAACGCTCCACGGTGAAACCGGTGTCGACGAGCCGCCGCACGATGCTGTCGCGCAGGTCGGCGTAGTGGTCGACCGGCGGCACCGGGAAGTAGCCGCCCTTGTACGGGGTCTTGTAGCCGCGGTTGCCACCGACCTCTTCGCGGCCGGTGTTCCAGGCGCCCTCGATCGAGTCGATGTAGTAGAACGACTGGTGCGCGGACGTCTCGTGGCGGATCGAGTCGAAGATGTAGAACTCCGCCTCGGCACCGAAGTACGCGGTGTCGGCGATCCCGCTGGCCGCGAGGTAGGCCTCGGCCTTCTTCGCCACGTTACGCGGGTCCCGGGAGTACGCCTCACGGGTGAACGGGTCGTGGATGAAGAAGTTCAGCGCGAGCGTCTTCTGCGCGCGGAAGGGGTCGATGAAGGCGGAGGCGACGTCCGGGAGCAGGAGCATGTCCGACTCGTGGATCGCCTGGAAGCCGCGGATCGACGAACCGTCGAACGCGAGGCCGTCAGTGAAGAGGTCGTCGTTGACCGACTCGACCGGCAGGTTGAAGTGCTGCATCACGCCGGGCAGGTCACAGAACCGAACGTCGACGAACTTCACGTCCTCGTTCTTGAGGTACCGCAGGAGTTCCTCGGGGTTGGCGAACACACATCCTCCTGGCACTACACGGGGCTTGGCGTCCTGGCGACGGTATGACTGTGCGGTTGCCCGACCATGTCTTGAGTGTTTCTGCCGTGTTACGTCGCTCGCGCACGGTCATCTGCGCCGCTCAGGCGCCGTGGCTTGTCCGTTCCGACGATACCGGTCCCGACCTGGGGCCGCGTCACGACGCCCAGAAGGTTGACCGGTCCACCCCCCGGCTACCCTTGGTCGCTGTGATCTCGCCGCAGTCGTCAGCGCCGTCCGGGGCGGACCAGTCCGCCGTACCGTCCCTCGGTCGCCGGTTCGGCGCTCTGATGATCGACTGGATCCTCTGTCTGCTGGTCTCGTACCTGTTCGCCGATCCCACCCGGGACGCCTGGTCGACAGTCGCCGTCCTGATCGTCGAGTACGGCATCTTCCTGGGGCTGTTCGGCCAGACCCCGGGCATGTACATCTGCCGGATCGCCTGCGTCTCGTACTCCGACGGGGGTCGGATCGGCATCCCCCGGGCGCTGCTGCGGGGTGCCCTGCTCGCCCTGGTGGTGCCAGCGCTCCTGATGGACGCCGAGCGCCGTGGCCTGCACGACCGCCTCACCCGCTCGGTGATCGTCGCCGCCCCCCGCCGCACCTGAGCCGGGTCGCTCCCCGGCCGCACCTCGGCCGGATCGGCTGCCTTGGCCGCACCTGAGGCGAACGGGACCCCGGCCCGGCCGAGGGGGCGTACGCGAAAGCCGGGCCCGTCGGCGACGGACCCGGCTGCGGTGGTGCCCGGTCGGGGGCCGGCGTCCCCGGCCGGTGGTGCCGGTCGTGGGGGGTCAGCGGCCCCGGGACTGGCGGAACGCACCCTTGGGCGGGCGCATGTTCTTCGGGATCGCACCCTTGGGCAGCTGCGGGCGGGCGGTGAGCGCCTTGAGCCGCTTGTCGAGGGCGTTGACGTCCTTGCCGCTGAGCGTGCGCGGCAGCCGCATCAGGGTCATCCGCAGCTTCCGGATCGGCAGTTCGCCCTCGTCCTGACCGATCAGGTAGTCGTGCAGGGGAGCGCTGCCGATCACCTTGGCCAGCCGGCGCTTCTCCTGCCCGAGCAGGCCGCGTACCCGCTGGGGGTTGCCCTCGGCGAGCAGGATCACCCCGGGCTTGCCGATGACCAGGTGGACCATGTCCATCTGGGTGGTGGAGCTGACCGCGGGGGTGACCCGCCAGTCACCCCGCATGTTCTCCATGATCTGCGCCGCAGCGCCGGGCTGCCCCTCGGCGGCGTTCATCATCGCCGCGTTGGACCGCAGGTTGAGCACGATCAGCACGGCGAGCAGGGTGAGCAGGATGCCCAGCGGGAGCCAGAGCCAGCCCCAGAGGATCACCGCGACCACGGTGAGCGCGAGCGGGATCAGGATCGCACCGGCCACCAACGGGGCGAACCAGCGG
This sequence comes from Micromonospora sp. NPDC000207, assembly GCF_040300925.1. NCBI lineage: Bacteria > Bacillati > Actinomycetota > Actinomycetes > Micromonosporales > Micromonosporaceae > Micromonospora > Micromonospora sp. NPDC000207. The sequence goes on along the minus strand of NZ_JBEPEQ010000055.1, from coordinate 13,587 downwards.
TCCTGTTTGGCGGTGAACCGGAACACCATCCCGATCTGCTTCAGCCGCTGGCCGAACGAGACCTTCTCCTGCGGGGGCTTTGCCATGCGGCTGAGTCTAGTGGGCGGGCTGCAAGCCGTTGCCCCGTGCCCGGGGGTACCGCCACCGGCCCGGCCTGCGGTGTGTGAGAGAGGGGAACCCCTCTCCACCGCAGGCGTCGACGGGGGTCAGGCGGCGGCGCGGCGGGGGAACACGGGAGCGGCCCGACCGGTGCCGTGCCGACCGTCCCCGGGCCGGGAACGCCCGTCGTCGGACTGCCCCCCGCCCTCCTCGTGGTACTCCTCCTCGACGTTGACCGCCCACACGTCGTGGGTGGTGCCGTCGAGGATGTTCGCGGCGGTCAGCATCGCGGTGAGCATGGAGTGGTCCTGGTTGTTGTACCTGTGCATACCGTTGCGGCCGACCGGGTGCACGTTCGGCACCGCCTCGGCCAGCCACCGACGGACGGTGTCGAGCGCCTGTTCGTACCCCTCGTCGTAGACGGGGTAGGCCTTCGGCATCCGGACCACGTACCCGTCGCCGACCACCTCCGGGTCGACAAGGCCGAGCCGCCCCAGCTCGGCGGTGCCCAGGGCGACCAGGTCGGCGTCCTCGGCGCTCCACAGGTCGTCCCCGACGTTGACGAAGTACTCCAGGCCCAGACAGGTGTAGCCGTCCCGGACCAGGTACGGCGACCAGGCGCCGAAGTTCTGGATCCGGCCGACCCGTACCCCCGGGGTGTGCACGTAGATCCAGTTGTCAGGGAACCCGGCGTCGGCCGGCACCACCAGGGCGACGGTGAGGAAGTCCCGGTGGCGCAGCGCGTCGGCGGCGGCGCGTACCTCGGGTGGGGCCGGTGGATCCACGGCCCGGACCAGGTCGGAGATGGGCATGCTGGAGACGACGTGGTCGGCGGTGATCCGCCGGTCGCCGTCCGGGCCGGAGACGGTCACCGCCACCGCCCGCCCGTCGGCCCGGTGCACCCGACGGGCCCAGGTGTTCATGGTGACCACCCCACCGGCGTCGACGACCCGCTCGGTGCAGCGTTCCCACATCATGCCCGGGCCGTACTTCGGGTACTGGAACTCCTCGATCAGGCTGGTGATCGCGGTGGGGTCCCGGCGGGGGAGCAGGGCGTTGCGGACCGCACCGGCCAACGACAGGTTCTTGATCCGCTGTGCCGCCCAGTCGGCCTGCAACTGGGTCGCCGGCATCCCCCAGACCTTCTCGGTGTAGGTCTTGAAGAACATCCGGTACAGCCGGGTGCCGAAGCGGGCCGACACCCACCCCTCGAAGTGGCTCTGGTCGGCCGGGGGACGGACCCGGGACCACAGGTACGACCCGACGCACCGGACCGCCTCGACGACGCCGAGGTTGCGTAGCGCGTTACCGGCCCGGAGCGGGTAGTCGAACAACCGTCCCCGGTAGTGGATGCGGCTCATCCGGGGGCGGAGCAGGAAGTCCTCGTCCGGCAGGATCTCGTGCCAGAACGCCTCCACCTGTGGGACCTTGGTGAAGAATCGGTGCCCGCCGATGTCGAAGCGCCACCCGTCGCGCTCGACGGTGCGGCTGATCCCACCCACCACGTCGTCGGACTCGACGACCTCGACTGTGGTTCCGCGCCGGGTCAGCTCGTACGCGGCGGTGAGACCGGCCGGGCCGGCCCCGATGACGACGGTGTGTGTCGAGGGCATGACTAAATTCATCATCTTCGAAACATCCTCGCAACCGTCCGATCGGACAGTGGGATGATCTGCGGCCCCCGTGGCCGGTCGGGCGCGTCACGGCGGTCGAGGGATCCCCCTCGACCGCCGTGGGTGCGACGCTCAGACCGAGGTGGTCTCCCGCGCCTGCAACGCCTGCTGGTACAGCCGCCCGGCCCGGTACGACGAACGCACCAACGGTCCGCTCATCACCCCGGCGAAGCCGATCTCCTCGGCCTCCTCGCGCAGCTCGACGAACTCCTCCGGCTTGACCCACCGCTCGACGGGGTGGTGCCGAGGGGTCGGGCGGAGGTACTGGGTGACGGTGATCAGTTCGCATCCGGCGTCGTGCAGGTCCTGCAACGCCTGGGAGATCTCGGACCGCTCCTCGCCCATCCCCAGGATCAGGTTGCTCTTGGTGACCAGCCCGGCCGCCCGGGCCTGCCGGATCACGTCCAGGGACCGCTCGTAGCGGAACGCCGGACGGATCCGCTTGAAGATCCGGGGAACCGTCTCGACGTTGTGCGCGAGCACCTCGGGGCGGGACCCGAAGACCTCCGCGAGCTGCTCGGGCACCGCGTTGAAGTCGGGGATCAGCAGCTCCACCCCGCATCCGGAGCGCAGGGCGTGGATCTGCCGGACCGTCTCGGCGTACAGCCAGGCACCGCCGTCGGGCAGGTCGTCGCGGGCGACGCCCGTGATGGTGGCGTACCGCAGCCCCATCGACGACACCGACTCGGCGACCCGGCGCGGCTCGTCGGCGTCGAACTCGGCCGGCTTGCCGGTGTCGATCTGGCAGAAGTCGCACCGGCGGGTGCACTGGTCACCGCCGATGAGGAAGGTCGCCTCCCGGTCCTCCCAACACTCGTAGATGTTGGGACAGCCGGCCTCCTGGCAGACGGTGTGCAGGCCCTCCCGGGACACCAGGCCGCGCAGCTCGGTGTACTCCGGCCCCATCTTGGCCTTGACCTTGATCCATGGTGGCTTACGTTCGATCGGCGTCTCTGCGTTGCGGGCCTCGATGCGCAGCAGGCGTCGCCCCTCCGGTGCCACCGTCGTGGGGCGGCTGGCCTGCTGGGTCGTCGGCGTGGTGTGCTCGATCGTCACGAAACCGAGCCTACGCCGGTCGGTGCCGGTCGATGAACGTCGGGCGACGCCCGTCACCCCGCAGCCCCTGTGACCCCAGACACCACGGCCGTCGGCGGACCGCTCAGCCGGCGAGGAGGGTGGGCAGGTGCCGCTCGGCCACCGGGAGCACGTCGGCGACGGTGACCGGGCGGCCCACCTCCGCGCTGATCGAGGTCACCCCGGCGTCGCGGATCCCGCAGGGCACGATCCGGTCGAAGTACGTCAGGTCGCAGTCACAGTTGATCGAGAAGCCGTGCAGGGTGACCCCCCGGGCCACCCGGATGCCGATCGCTGCCACCTTGCGGGCCGGACCCCGGTCGTCGGCCGGCACCCAGACCCCGCTGCGCCCCTCGATCCGCTCGGTGGCCAGCCCGAACTCCGCGCAGACGTCGATCAGGAACTGCTCGGTACGCCGTACGTAGGCGACCACGTCCACCGGGTCGGGCAACCGCAGGATCGGGTACCCGACGAGCTGACCCGGACCGTGCCAGGTGATCTTGCCGCCCCGGTCCACGTCGACGACGGGGGTGCCGTCGGACGGCCGGTCCCACGGCTCGGTCCGCTTGCCGGCGGTGTAGACGCTCTCGTGCTCCAGCAACAGGACGGTGTCCGGGGCGTCGCCGGCCACCACCGACTCGTGCAGCCGACGCTGCTCGTCCCAGGCGGCCAGGTAGTCGAGCATCCCGGCGCGGACGGCCGTCAGGCCGGAGGTCGTTGCGGTCACGTCGCCAAGCCTAGTCCGGCACCGGGGCCGGACCGCCGGTGAGCCGCCTCACGCCGGGACCTGCCAGAGCCAGACGTCGTCGACCCGCTGCGGCTCGCCGAGCAGGGCGGTGGCGGTCCGACGCAGCGCCTCCACGTCGATCGGGTACTTCGCGCCGTGCACCCGGTCGGGGAGGACCACCACCTCCACCCCCCAGTACCGCAGGTCGGCCCGGGACAGGTCGACGCTGCCCTGCGTGATGATCGGCACCAGACCGGTCCGCCCGGCCTGCTCCATCAGGGTGTCGAAGGTCCGCGGGACCGGACCGATCCGTCCCCGGCCGTCGGGTCCGCCGGGGCCGAGGAAGAAGCCCGAGGGCAGGGCGAACTCCCCCTGCCTGTGGGAGAGGGCGTACGCCTGCCAGCGCTGCCCGTCCGGGGTCACGTCCAGGGTCAACGGCACCGGGGTCAGCGCCCCGCCCGGGGAGACGTACTCCCGCCAGGTGCCGGCGGTGACGAACCTCGGGATCGGCTCCCGCTCGATCGTCAGCAGCGGTACGGGCACCAGCGGGACCAGGGCCACCGCGAGGGCCAGCGCCCAGGCGGGACGGGTCCACCGGTGTCGGGCCGGACGGGTGCGTACCTCGTCGACCAGGTACGCCAGGAGCACCCCGATCACCGGGGCGACCACCAGGGCCAGCCGGGACGGCAGCGCGGCGTTGACCACCGGCAGCGCACCGAGCAGGTCGAAGGGGAGCGGTACGTCGTACCGGTGGCCGTTCCACTTCACCTGCGGCCCCCAGGACAGGACGGCGAAGACCACGGCTGTGACACCCAGGGCGGTCAGTGTCGCCCGACGGGTCGGCCCCGCCCACCGCCACAGCGCCACGAAGCAGACCACTGTGAGCACCAGCAGCGGCACCCCGAAGAAGGAGTTCTCCTCGGTGGGATTGGGGGCCAGCGAGGTGTCCCACCCGGCGGCCCCGGCCAGCGACCGCTGCGGGTACGCCCCGAAGGCGGCGATGTCCTCGGCGTGCACGACGGGGTCGAACCCGGTGCCGTGGAACCGTTGCGGCCCGGCGAAGTGCAGCCAGAGCGGGTACGCCAGCAGCGCCCCGGCGGTGACGGTGGTGATGCCCAGCCCCCGCAGGAAGCTCGGCAGCGCCGCCCGGGCCGTCGCCCGACGGGCCGGGTGCAGCGCCCACACCGGTACGAACACCCCCAGCGCCAGGGCGGTGAAGAAGAGCCCTTCGGCGGCGATGGAGAAGGCGAGCGCCACCGTGACGCCGAACAGGATCCCGTTCCGTAGCAGGTGCTCCGGGCGGCGCAGGGCGAACAGCCGCCAGATCAGCAGCGGCACCAGCCACCCGGCGGTCCAGTTGAGGTGGGCGTTGGCGTGCGAGACCATGCCGGGGGAGAAGGCGACGAACAGCGCGCCCACCCCGGCGGCCAGCCGGTTGTCCACCAGGCTTCGGGAGAGCAGGAGGTACCAGGCCAGCGCGGTGGCGGCGAGGTTCAGGGTGAGGATCACCAGGAACGTGGCCGGTGGCCCGATCGTGTACGTCAGCGGGGCGAAGAGCACCGCGTACACGGTGATCGAGGTGTTGACCGCGAGGTTGACCCCGTCCGGGACGTTGAGCAGGTACGTGAAGAACGGGTTCTCCCCGTGGGTGACTGCGTGCCCGCCGAAGGCCAGCAGCCATTCGAACAGCGCCTGGTCGCTGGAGTTCACAGTGATCGCCCGGGTGTCCGGGCTGCGCCACAGCCCACTCGTCACCCAGCCGGCCAGGGCCAGCGCGACGAGGATCACCACCACGTCCGCCCGCCACCGGCGGCGGGTGGCGGGCGGCGGGGACGGGTCGGTGACCTGTGACGGAGAGGTCGGCACGGAGCGGACGTTACCAACCGGACCTGGACACCCCGGTCAGACCCGGCCGTACGGGCGGGGTGTCAGTCGTGCAGGGCGGCGTGCAGGGCGCCGGGAAGGTCCGGGTGGCGGTAGTCGAAGCCGGCCCCGCCCAACACCCCGGGCAGCACCCGGGCGCTGGTCAACGCCTCCTGGGCGAACCCGCCGAGGGCGATCTTCAGCGCCACCGCCGGGATCGGGATGATCGCCGGGCGGTGCAGTTGGCGGGCCAGTTCCCTGGTGAAGTCGGCGTTGGTGACCGGAGCCGGACCGACCCCGTTGACCGGCCCGGCGAGGTCGGCCCGGTCGAGCAGGAACGTCACGACGGACAACCAGTCCGTCATGGCGATCCAGGGCAGCCACTGTCGGCCACTGCCCAACCGCCCGGCGATCCCCAGCTTGAACGGCAGCAGCTGCGGCTTGAGCAGGCCACCGTCGCGGTGCAGGGGCAACCCGGTCCGGAGCCGGACCACCCGTACCCCGGCGTCCTCCGCGGGTCGGGTCGCGGCCTCCCACACCCGGCAGACGTCGGCCAGGAAACCGTCACCGGCCGGGGCGTCCTCCTCGACGACCCGGTCCCCGGTGTTGCCGTACCACCCGACGGCGGACGCGTTGACCAGGACCTTCGGCCGGTCGGCGACGGGCAGCCCGGCGATGGTGGAGGCCAGGGTGCCGGTGGTGTCGACCCGGCTGGTCCGGATGACCCGCCGGTAGTCGTCGGTCCACCGCCGGTCACCGACCCCCGCCCCGGACAGGTTGACGACCGCGTCGGCCCCGGCGACGAGCGTCGGGTCGAGCTGCCCCCCGGACGGGTTCCACCGTTGTTCGTCGGCGGACCGGGTGGGCCGCCTCACCAGCCGGGTGACCTGGTGCCCGTCGGCGGTGAACCGGTCGGCGAGCCGGGTGCCGAGAAAGCCGGACGCGCCGGCCATGAGGATCCGCATACCCTCATCTTCGGTCACGGCACCGTCGTCGGCCGGCCGACCGGTCGCCTCGACCGACCGAGCCCTCCACGGAACCGCCCGCCCCGCTACTCAGGGCCGCCGGTGGTCCGGATCAGGACGTTTGACCTCCACGATGGTCACCAGGTCCTCAAGGCCGGTGAAATCGGCTGGGTTGGTGGTGTACAGGGGTAGTCGGTGCACGTGTGCCACGGCCGCGATCATGAGGTCAGCGATGCGGCGGCGGGTTCCACGTCCGGTGGCGAGGACCGCCGCCGCGATCAGACCGTAGGCCCGGGCGGCTTCACCGTCGAAGGGCAGCGGATCGAACGTCGACTCCACGTGTTGCAGCACGCTCGTCCGGCGTGCGCGTTCCCGGGGATCGACACCTCACCACTCACGGTCGAACGGTTCCTGGTCGATCACGCCGTCCACCCCGCGCATGATCGCGCCGGAGTCGTTGCGCAATTCGCGTTGGGTGATCTCGCGGGACGCATGCTCAGCCACCGGGCTAGTCTGCCGTCCGTGCTACCAGGTGCTACAGGTTGCGTCGTCGTGGCCGGGCGGGTCGCGCCGTGCCGGCGGGGGGCGAGTGGTCAGGACTGTGGCGGGTCGTCGTGCCAGCGGGCGCGGATCTCGACCTCACGCCGCTCGTGTTCGATCCGCTCGGCGAAGACCACGTCCCGTAGCGCGCGTCGGGCGTCGGCCATCCACACCACCTCCCACGTCACCAGCGCCAGGCAGACCGCTGTCACCAGGACCAGGGCGAGCAGCGCCGAGACCCGGAGCCCGACCGGGATCAGGGCCGCGACCAGCAGCACCGTGCCGAGCCGGGCCCAGGTGAGGGTGCGCAGCGTACGGGCCTGGAAGGCCATGTCCCCGAGGAGGTAGCAGATCACCCCGCCGTAGAGGAGCAGCACCCCGGAGGCGTGCACCTTCGCCCCCGCCGGCAGGCTGGGTTCCAGCAGCACCTTCAGGATCTCCTCGGCACCCAGGGAGAGCATGATCAGTCCAGCGATCATGGGCAGGAACAGGTAGGCGTAGGCGTCCCGGGCCATCGTGCCCCGGGCCCGTCCGGTGGTGGCGTGCAGGGCGATCCGGGCCGCCGGGCCGACCATGTCGAAGTGCAGCCACCACAGCGTCGCGGCCAGGATGATCCCGATGCTCCCACCGGTGATGGCCGGCCAGTTCACCGCGGCACCGCCCAGGTTGGTACTGGTACCGAGGCCGACGGAGAGCACCGACTCGCCGAGGGCGATCATCAGGATGAGGTCGTACCGCTCGGTCCAGTGCTCGGCCGAGGGGACCGCACCGTGCTCGATCCCGACCAGCAGGCCGGTCGCGTACTGGGTGAGGACCACCGCGACCAGGAGCCCGTCGCGGACCAGCGCGCTCCACCCCGAGTCGTCGATCAGCGGGGGCAGGAGCGCGGCGGCGAGCAACAGGCCGGTGCTGACGAGCAGCTCCGGGGTGAGCTTGTGCAGGTCCCGGCTCTGTCCCGGATTGTCGCGGGTGATCCGCCCGTACACCCAGAGGTGCACGACCCGGATCACCAGGTAGCTGAGGGCGACGGTGGCCGGTCCCGCCTGCCCGGTCTCGTGGGCGGCGATCGTCTGCGGTACGGCGAGGGCGAAGGCGAACAGGGCAGCCATCCCGATCACCATGACCACCGGGACGAAGCCCTCGCCGAGCCGGACCCGGGTGGCCACGACGCTGTGCAGGATCCAGATCCACCAGAGCAGGGCGAGGACGAGCAGGCCGTGCAGCAGGGTGTGGGGGGAGACGTCGCTGGCGGCGGCCCGGACGATGATGAAGAACGAGAAGACGAAGACCAGGTCGAAGAAGATCTCGAAGCGGTCCACCCGGGCACCGGGCGCGACGGCCACCGCCGGTCCCAGGTGCCCCCGCCACCGCTCGCCCCCCACGTGATCGAGTCTGTCAGCGGTGACCCGGCCCGGTGGCCGAATCGGCCTACTCGGGCGACTCCGGCGGTGCGACGGCGGCGGGCGCCCCGGCCGAGGTCGACCGGGGCGCCCGCCGTGTGCAGACCGTGCCTGTTACAGGCCCAGCTCGGCCTCGAAGTTGCCGCCCTCCAGGCGCTCCTTCACGGCGACCAGGAACCGGGCCGCGTCCGCGCCGTCGATCAGCCGGTGGTCGTAGGACAGGGCCAGGTAGACCATCGACCGGACCGCCACCACCTCGCCCAGGTCCGGGTCGTTGACCACGACCGGGCGCTTCACCACGGCACCGGTACCGAGCATCGCCGCCTGCGGCGACGGCACGATCGGGGTGTCGAAGAGGGCACCCCGGCTGCCGGTGTTGGTCAGCGTGAAGGTCGCCCCGGCCAGCTCGTCCGGGCTGATCTTGTTGGCCCGGGTCCGCTCGGCCAGGTCGGCGATCCGCTTCGCCAGGCCGCCCAGGTTCAGGTCACCGGCGTTGTGCACCACCGGCACCATCAGGCCCCGCTCGGCGTCCACAGCGACGCCCAGGTGCTCGGCGTCGGGGTAGGTGATCGTGCCGGCGTCCAGGTCCATGCTGGCGTTGACGATCGGGTACGCCTGGAGCGCCTCGATCGCGGCCAGGGCGAAGAACGGCAGGAAGGACAGCTTCACGCCGTGCCGCTGCTGGAACGACTCCTTGGCCTTCGCCCGCAGCTTCGCCACCCGGGTCACGTCCACCTCGACCACGGTGGTCAGCTGCGCCATCTCGTGCAGCGACTGCTGCATCCGCTTGGCGATGGTGGCCCGGATCCGGGGCAGCTTCTCGGTGGTCCCGCGCTTGGCGCTCGGCTGCGGCTTCTTCGCCGCCGGCTTGGCCGCTGCGGGGGCCGCCTGGGCGGCCGGGGCCGGGGCTGCCTTGGCGGCCTTGGCCTTCTCCGCTGCCTCCAGCACGTCCTGCTTACGGATCCGACCGCCCACCCCGGTACCGGAGAGGCCGGCCAGGTCCACGCCGTGCTCGGCGGCGAGCTTGCGCACCAGCGGGGTCACGTACCCACCGGCGTCACCCTCACCGGCCGGAGCGGCCGGCTGCTCGGCCTTGGCCGGGGCGGGCGGGGTGGCCGCCTGCTCGGCCTTGGCCGGCTGGGCGGCGGTCTCGGCCTCGGCGGACGGCTGGTTGTACGACAGGCCCGGAGTCGGCTCCTCGACCTTGGCCGGCTCCTGCTCGGCGGCCGGCTCCTCCTTCTTCGGCTCCGGCTCGGCCTGCTTCGGCTCGTCCTTCGGCTCCGACTGGGCCGGGGCGGCACCGGCGGCACCGATCACGGCCAGCTCGGCACCGACGTCGGCGGTCTCGTCCTCGGCGACCTTGATCTCCAGGACCGTCCCGGCGACCGGAGAGGGGATCTCCGTGTCGACCTTGTCGGTGGAGACCTCCAACAGGGGCTCGTCGACCTCGACCGACTCACCGACCTGCTTGAGCCAGCGGGTGACGGTCCCCTCGGTGACGCTCTCGCCGAGGGCCGGCATCTTGACCGGGGTGCCCTCGCCGGAGGACGCCGGGGCGGCCTGGGCGGACGGCTCCTGCACCGCCGACTGCTCCGCCTCCGCCTGCGGCTCGGCGGCAGCCTGCTCGGCCTGCTGCGCCGGAGCCTCCTTCGGCTGCTCCTGCTCGGCGGACGCGCCACCACCGGTGGCCTCGCCCTCACCGGCGATGACTGCCAACTCGCTGCCGACCTCGGCGGTCTCGTCCTCGCCGACCACGATCCGGCTCAGCACTCCCGCCGCTGGCGACGGGATCTCCGTGTCGACCTTGTCGGTCGAGACCTCGAGCAGGGGCTCGTCGACCTCGACGGTGTCGCCCTCCTGCTTGAGCCAGCGGGTGACGGTGCCCTCGGTGACGCTCTCGCCGAGCCGGGGCATGGTGACCGATACCGGCATGTTCTTCAGACTCCTTCGTTCCCTGGTGGGGTCATCTCGCCCGTCGCCGGGTGGTGGCTGGGTCAGGCGTGCGCGTGCAGCGGCTTGCCGGCCAGGGCCAGGTGTGCCTCGCCCAGGGCTTCGTTCTGCGTCGGGTGTGCGTGGACGAGCTGCGCGACCTCGGCCGGGTACGCCTCCCAGTTGTAGATGAGCTGCGCCTCCCCGACCAGTTCGCCGACCCGGGCGCCGACCATGTGCACGCCGACCACCGGGCCGTCCTCCAGACCGACCAGCTTCACGAAGCCGGTGGTCTTGAGGATCTGGCTCTTGCCGTTGCCACCCAGGTTGTAGTTGTAGGTCTTGACCTTGTCGGCGCCGTACTTCTCCTTGGCCTTCGCCTCGGTCAGCCCGACCGAGGCCAGCTCGGGCTCGGAGTAGGTGACCCGGGGGATGCCGATCTCGTCGATCACGGTCGGGTTCTTCCCGGCGATCTCCTCGGCGACGAAGATGCCCTGCTGGAAACCGCGGTGGGCGAGCTGGAGACCGGGGACGATGTCGCCGACGGCGTAGACGTTCGGCACGCTGGTGCGCAGCCGCTCGTCGGTCAGGACGTACCCACGGTCGGTCTTGACGCCCTGCTCCTCGTACCCGAGGTCGGCGGTGTTGGGACCCCGGCCGACGGCGACCAGGAGCAGCTCGGCCTCGACGGTGTCGCCACCGGCGATGGTGAGCTTGACCCCCTTGTCGGTCTTCTCGACCTTCTCGAAGGGCTTGCCGACCTTGAAGTTGATCTTTCGCTTGCGGAACGCGCGCTCCAGGGCCTTCGAGGACTCCTCGTCCTCGGCGGCGACCAGCCGGGGCAGCGCCTCGACGATTGTCACGTCCACCCCGAAGGACTTCCAGACGCTGGCGAACTCGACGCCGATCACACCGCCGCCCAGCACGATCGCCGAGGCGGGAACCCGGTCCAGGGTCAACGCGTGGTCGCTCGTGATCACCCGCTCGCCGTCGACCTCCAGGCCCGGCAGGCTCTTGGCGTACGACCCGGAGGCCAGCACCACGTTGCGGCCGGTGTAGCGCTTGCCGTCCACCTCGACGGTGTTCGGGGCGACCAGCTTGCCGGCACCGGAGACCAGAGTGATGTTCTTCGAACCGCCGACCAGGCCCTGCAGGCCCTTGTACAGGCGGGAGACCACCCCGTCCTTGTACGAGTTGACCCCGGCCATGTCGATGCCGACCAGCTCGGCCTGGACGCCGAACTGGGCCGACTCGCGGGTCTGGTCGGCGACCTCCGCCGCGTGCAGCAGGGCCTTGGTCGGAATGCACCCGTTGTGCAGGCAGGTCCCGCCGAGTTTGCCCTTCTCCACCAGGGCGACCTTGAGGTCCAGTTGGGCGGCGCGCAGCGCAGTCGCGTAGCCGCCGCTGCCCCCTCCGAGGATCACTACGTCGAAGGTCGCGTCGTTCGGCTCGCTCACATCCAACTCCCAGGTCGCGTCGCTGCTACGAGGGGGCATGCCAGGTAAACGGGCATACTCGCCTCGGTCATCTTGTCACCACCCGGTCCGGGGCGCGTAGTGAGGTGCCCAACGACACGTCGCCGACACGTACCCTTGGCAAGGTCGTATTGACGTCTGACGGGAGGGATACGACCGGTGGGTCTGTTCCGACGACGCAAGCAGGCGAGACCGGAGAGCCGAGAGCGCGCTGCGGAACGTGCCGACCTGGAGCATCTCGCGGAGTTCGTCCGCAGCCGACGTGGGGTGGAGGCGTTCGTCGAACCGAAGACCACAGTCACCGAGACCACCGTCATCCTGATCGCCGACGACGGCGAGTGGACCCGGCGGCGGATCGACGGGCCGGACGGGGCGCGGCGCTTCGCCTACCAGTTGGCCATCCCGGTCTACGACGTCCGCATCATGGGCTACCCCCAGCGGATGCGTGACTACAACGAACGCCGCAAACGCCGCCCCGACCGCTACTGACCCACGCCCGCTGGCAGGGAAGGGCCCCTCGTCGATGCCGGGGACGAGAGGGTTGCCCCTGCCCGCCGTCGGCGTCGACAGGGGCCCTTCCCTGCCGGCGGTCAGCCGTTGGTGGCGACGTCCTCGATCAGCCCGAGGAGGGTACGCACCGGAACCCCGGTGCCGCCCTTGGTCAGGTGACCGGTCGGCTCGCCGCTGTTGTAGCTCGGACCGGCGATGTCGATGTGCGCCCAGGCCACCTCGTCGGTGACGAACTCGCGGAGGAAGACCCCACCCTGCAACATGTGCCCGGCCCGGTCCATCCCCGCGTTGACCTGCGAGATGTCGGCGACGTCGGAGTCCATGCCCTTGCGGACCTCGTCCGGCAGCGGCATCGGCCAGGCCGGTTCGCCGACGGCGTCCCCGGCGGCGCGTACCCGCTCGCACAGCTCGTCGGTGCCCATCACCCCGGAGATCCGCTTACCCAGGGCGACGACCTGGCCGCCGGTGAGGGTGGAGGTCTCGAAGAGGTAGTCGCAGCCGTCGGCGCAGGCGCGGGCGATGGCGTCGGCGAGGATCATCCGGCCCTCGGCGTCGGTGTTGAGGACCTCCACCTTCTTGCCGTCGAACATCGTGATCACGTCACCGGGGCGGTACGCGGTCCCCGAGGGCATGTTCTCCGCCATCGGCACGTACGCGGTCACCGCCACCGTCGGCTTCAGCGCGGACACGGCCAGCATGGTCGCCGCCACGGCCGCCGCCCCACCCATGTCGGACTTCATCTCCCACATGCCCTGCGACGGCTTGATCGAGATGCCACCGGTGTCGAAGGTGATGCCCTTGCCGACCAGGGCCACCCGCTTGCCGTTGCCCCCGTCCGCCGGGGTGTAACCGATCTTGACCAGGCGGGGCGGGGCCTCGGAGCCCTGACCGACGGCGAGGATTCCGCCGTAACCCCCCTCGGTCAACGCCGCCTCGTCGAGCACCTCGACGGTCAGCCCGGCCTCTCCGGCGGCGGCGGCCACCAGGTCGGCGAAGACCGGGGGACGCTTGTCGTTCGGGGCGGTGTTGACCCAGTCCCGGGCGGTCCGCACCGCCCCGGTCACGGCCAGCGCCCGGCTCACCTCGGTCCGGGCTGTCGCGTCACCGGCGTCCGGCACCGCCACCAGCACCTCGGCCACCGGGTCACGGCGGGCCGGCTGCGGCCGGGTCTTGTACCCGGCGAACCGGTACCCGCCCAGCAGCGCGCCCTCGGCGACCGCCCGCAGCGCGGCCGGGGCGTCGGCGTCGTCGGGCAGGGGCAGGCTCAACGCCACCCTCTCCGCACCGGCCAACGCCCGTACCGCCGACCCGGCGGCCCGACGCAGCGCCTCC
>NZ_JBEPEQ010000054.1:0-39463 GCF_040300925.1 Micromonospora sp. NPDC000207 | reverse complement strand
GGACCCTCGCGGAGGCCCGGTGCTGCCCCGCCGCCGGCACCAGCGGACGCTCCGCCACCGGAGCCACCGGACGCTCCACCGGCGGCTCGACAGGTTGCTCCACCGGGGACACCTCGACCGGGTCGCCGTGGTCGGGCTCGACCGAGGGCGTGGCCTGCTCGGTGGCGGTCGTGACGCACGGCGCCGCGGGACGGTTCCGGGCCGCCCGGCGGCCCCCCGGCACCACGGGGGTGACCTCGGAGGTCCGTCCGGTCAGGGCCCGCAGGATCGGCGGCGCGACGGTGTCGACCACCGACGTCTCGACGGGACGACGGCCGGTGTGGTCCACCGCACCGACGGCGATCACCCCCGCCAACGGCAGGTTCAACCGGCGCAGCAGCCGGGCCGCCCGGACCGCCTCGGTCAGCCGGGTCCGACCGGCCACCACCACCAGCAACACCCCGTCGACGTGCCGGGCCAGGGTCGCGGTGTCGCAACTGGCAAGCACCGGTGGCGCGTGTACCACCACCGAGTCCTCGGTGTCGTCGAGCAGGTCGAGCAGCTCACCGAGGTCCCCGGTGCCGTCCGCTGTCAGGCTCTCCTGAGGATCGGTGGGCAGGACGGTGAGGGTCGGGTGCCCGGCCAGCGCCACCGGGGTCCGGTGGTCACCGAGGACCTGCTGCCAGGTGAACGACGCGTCGGGGAAGTGCCCGGACAGCACCGGATCCCGTACGGTGCCGTCGACCAGTGTCACCCGACGCCGCTCGGCGGCCATCCCGAGGCCCACCAGCGCGGTCACCAGCGCCGCCCCGTCGTCGTCGTGCACGCTGGTGACCAGCAACCGTCGACGCTTCAGCGGGGCGCTCAGCATGCTCAACGCCGAGACCGTCGCCCGGGTCCGGTCGGCGACCTCCGGGCGGGCGAACAGCGCCCCGGCGTGGTGCCGGGCGAAGCGCCGGGGCAGCGGTGGGAGGACACCGACGACAGGCAGGGCCAACCGGGACTCCATCTGCCCGACGTCGCGTACGCACCCGTCGAACCGGTCGCGCAGCAGTGTCGCCCCCCATCCCACCAGCAGCCCGATCAGGGCCCCCAACGCGTTGTTGAGCAGCGGCTTCGGGAACGAGGGCAGCGTCGGTGGGCTGGCCGTGTCGACCACCCGGGTGGTGACCGAGGTGTCCCCGCCGAGTTCCAGCCGGGTCAGCTGCCCGCGTACGGCCCGGCTGGCGGCGTTGGCGATCGCGGCGGCCCGCTGCGCCGAGTCGGCGTCGGCCCGTACCGTGACGATCTGCAGGCCCGGTTCGAAGGTGCCCCGGACGTGGCCGTCGACAGCCTTCTCCGGCAGGGACAGGGCCTTCGCCGCGTCCACCGCCACCTCCCGCGAACCGACGAGCTTCGCCACCGTCGGGGCGAGGTTCTGGGCCAGCGCAAGGCTCATCTCGGCCGGCCGGTCGCCGTCGGGCGGGTTCGCCACCACCAGGATCGAGGCCTGCGCCTCGTAGCGGGCCGGCAACGCCGGGGTCACCGCCTGGGCGGCGGCCAGCCCGGCGCAGAGCCCGAGCAGGGGCAGGACCACCCGCCGCCAGGAGGCGTTGACCAGGTCGTTGAGGTCTATCGAGCTTCCCATCAGGCCCTCGCCTTCCACATCGCCGCGGGGACGTCGTCCGCCAGCGGGCCGGTCGGGGCACCGTGCGTCGACAGCGCACCCCAGACCTCACAGAGCTGGTCGGCGACCCGCTCCCAGGTGAACTCGGTGTCGACCCGGTGCAGCCCCCGGGCCGACAGGTCGTCGGCCAACCCCGGTTCGTCGCGCAACCGCACGAGCCGGTCGGCCAGGGCAGCCACGTCCCCGGCCCCGAAGATCAGACCGGCGTCGCCGACGACGTACGGGATCTCACCGACGTCGCTGGCGACCACCGGCACCCCGCAGGCCATCGCCTCGACGAGGACCCGGCCGAACTGCTCGCGCAGCGGTACGCCGACCCAGGGCAGGACGTTGCGCTGGACCACCTCCACCGAGGGCAACGCGAGGGCGTTCATCCCGCCGAGCAGAGCGGGCAGGTCGTCGTGGCCGACCCAGGCGTGCCGCCGGATGCGACCGGGACGCCGACGGGCGGCCCGGTCGACGTCGGGCGTCAGGCTGCCGTCCCCGACCAGCAGCACGTCGCAGTCGGCGATCTCGGCGGCCCGCAGCAGCTCCAGCACCCCCTTGTGCGGCTCGAACCGGCCCACGAACCCGACTGTGAACCGGCCGGAACGGCCGGCGTCGGCCGGTGGGCGGAACCTGCGGGTGTCCACACCCAGTGGAACGATCCGGGTGTCCCCCCGGTATCCCTTGGCGCGCAGCACGTCCCGGGCGGTCGGGGTGATCGGCAGGATCACGTCGACCGCCCGGTACGCGGCCTGCTCCAGCAGCGGGAACGGCATCGGGAACCGGGTCACCACGTTCTGCGCGGCGTAGAGGGTGGTCGGCACCCCCGGCCACCGGCGTCGACACCGCCGCAGGACCTGCCACGTCGACAGGTAGGCGGCCTCACCGATCAGGTGCACCACGTCGGGCGGTTCACCGGGAAGTTCGGCCGAGCCCAGCCTTCGGAACATCACCGAGGCCATGTGTCCGCTGCGCCCCTCGCCGATGCGGTGCGCCACGACCCTCGGGTGGAAGTGGGGGTGTCGGCGCGACAGCCTGTCGAAGTCGCGTCGGGTGGCCGGGGAGACGTCCGCGGCCAGGACGGTGAGCCGCAGCCCGGGCCGTTCGCAGAGGACGTCGAACAGGTCGCACCAGTGCTCGGTCCGCGAGCCGACGACTGTGGTCAGGACATGCATCACAACTTTCCTCCGCTGGGGAGTCGGGTGACCGCGATGCGGCCCACCCGGGTCCAGGCCCGCATCCGGGCCACCCCGGCCCGTGGTTGCAGGGACAGCCGTACGCCGGCCAGGGCGATGCCGACCAGTGCCCGGAGCAGGACGACGGCGCGTACGGCGTGTCGGGTCCGGGGCCGGTGCCGGCTGAAGAACAGCAGCATGCTGCGGTAGAGGTGGGGCCAGATCCACACCGGGTCGCTGCTACTGGCCCCACCGGTGTGGCAGGCGCTCACACCCGGCAGGTACAGCACCTCGGCCCCACGTCGTCGGGCCTGCAGACAGAACTCCTCGTCCTCGTAGTACATGAAGTACGCCTCGTCCAAACCGCCGACGGCGGTGAACAGGCCGGTGTGCACGGCGAGGCAGGCCCCCGACACCCAGTCCACAGGTGTCGGCCGGGCACCCCGCAGACAGGCGTCGTACGCCTCGCGGCGCTGCCGACCCGAGAGCCACCGGCGCAGCGCAACCGGCACCAGCAGCCCCCCGAACCGGCTCGCCACCACAGTGGTCAGGGTCTCGAACGGGTGGGCGCTGACAGCGACCCGACCCGCCCCGTCGACCAACCGGGGACCGGCCACCCCCGGACGGTCGGCCACCGCCCGGACCAGTTCCGACACCGTCCCGGGTGGGACGACGCAGTCCGGGTTGACGAGCAGCAGCACCGCGCTGTCGACCCCTGCCGCAGCCCGGTTCACCGCCACGGCGAAGCCCAGGTTCTCGGCGCTGGGCAGCACCGTCACCTCGGGGAAGTGCCGCCGGACCAGGTCGACTGTGTCGTCGCTGGAGGCGTTGTCGACGAGTCGTACCGGCAGGTCGGCCTCGCGCAGGGCGGTCAGGGCGGCGACGATCTGCCGTGCCGAGTTGTGGGTCACCACGACGGCTGTGGCGTCGGGACGGGTCACTGCCACACCACCTCCTCGGGACGCCGGGCAGCGGGTATCGCCGCCGCCACGACCGGCCCGGGGTCGCGTACCGGCAGGGTGAGCAGGGTCAGGGCGGGCAACAGACCCAACTCCCAGTGCCCGTCGGTCGGCGCGGCGAACAGGGCGGCGCAGAGGAACCCGCAACACAGGGCGGCGCAGGGCACGGAGAGCGAGTCCCGGGCGGCGAGTCCGGCCCGGACGCTGCGCAGGATCGGCCAGAGCACCAGGGCCAGCCCGACCAGCCCCACGTTGGCCAGCAGGGTCACGTAGTAGGCGTGGTAGACCGGGCCGACGTCGGTGAAGGCGAAATCGGCGAGGTAGATGTCGGTGGTGGACTGGCCGAGCCCGGCACCGAGCACCGGACGCTGGGCGAAGACGTCCAGACCCACACCCGACTCCGGCCCCCGGTACCCGGCGGACTGTTGCAGCCCGGTGCCGATCTCCTGGGCGCGTTCCTGCACGCCGGGTTGCAGGGCGAGCAGACCACCGACCACGAGCCCGGCCACCGCCGTCGCGGCCAGCCCGGTGCGGACCGCCCGCCCACCGAAGACCAGCATCACCGCGATGGTCACCAGGGCGGCCAACCAGATCCCCCGGTACGAGGCCAGCAACACGTCGGCGGCGAAGAACCCGGCCAGCGACACCGCGACGACCCGCCGCCAGCCCCGTACCCGACCGGCGATGAACACCAGCGGGGGGATCGCCAGGAGGGTGAGCAGCCCACCGTGCCGCCCCGGCTGGGTCATCGACACCGCGGTCAACCCGGTCGCCACGACCACGTACAGCGCCCCGGCCGCGACCAGCCGTCGGGTGGTGGTGAGGGTGTGGGTGGCGAGGAAGAAGTAGAGGGGCAGGATGGCGATCTGGTAGCCGGCGACCAGGACCTCGGTGGGCAGGTTGCCGACCGCCAGCCCGTACCCGGCGGCCACGATCGTCAGTCCGACAAGGGCCAGCATCCCCACGTCGGCGACGGTCCGCCGCCCCTTCGGGTCGACGCCGAGCCAGCGCCGCACGACCAGGGCCACCACCCCCGCCGCCAGGAGCACCAGGTGGGTGGCGACGTACACCCTGACGTCCCCCCCACCGACGACCCCACCGACGGTCGCCCCGCCGAGGATCCCGACCGGCAGCACCGCCCACGGCCAGAGCAGGAACACGAAGAGGATCACCACGGCACCCGCGCCCACCAGCGCACCCACCCCGGGCAGCATCAACAGCACCGACACGACGGCACCGAGGACGAAGCCGGTGAGCACCACACCGGCCAGAGCGACGGCCCGCCTCACCGGGGCAGCCCTTCCAGCAGGCCCCGCAGGTGTCGGCCCCGTACGGCCCACCTGTTCTCCAGCGCCACCGCCCGCCGTCGGGCGACCTCCTCCGGCACGTCGGCGACGTCGAGGGCGGCAGTGATCGCCTCGGTGAACGCCTCCGGGCCGGCGGCGAGCCTGACGACGTCGGTCAGGTCCCGCAACGCCGGCAGTGGGGTCGCCACCACCGGCTTGCCCAGGGCGAGGTACTCGTAGCACTTCTTCGGGTGCACGTAGTCGATCCGCCCCCCGACCCGGTACGGGATGACG
This sequence comes from Micromonospora sp. NPDC000207, assembly GCF_040300925.1. Lineage (NCBI taxonomy): Bacteria > Bacillati > Actinomycetota > Actinomycetes > Micromonosporales > Micromonosporaceae > Micromonospora > Micromonospora sp. NPDC000207. The sequence goes on along the minus strand of NZ_JBEPEQ010000054.1, from coordinate 34,119 downwards.
GTCACGTCACAGCCGCGCAGCAGCTCCGGCACGTCGCCGTACCCGGCCGGGCCGGTGAGCACCACGTTGCGCAACCCGCGCAGCGGCGCCCGCCCGGCACGGGTGCTCGGCCCCACGAGCAGGAACGTCCACTCGGGTCGGGACCGGGCCACGGCGGCGACGAGGTCGGCGTCGAAGGCCCGGGTGTCCACCGCCCCGCAGTAGCCGACGACCGGGCCCTGGAGTCGGTCCACCTCGGGCGCGGTCGGGCCGTCGGGGGCGAAGTGGGTCGGGTCGCAGCCGTTGGGCAGCACCACGGGGGTCGGGCCGAGCGGGGGCATCCGCTCCGGGAGGGCGGTCGAGGAGGCGAGCACCAGGTCGGCGGAGGCCACCGCCCGGGCGAGGTTGCGACGCAGGTGCCCACGGTTCCACCACCTGGTGAAAGTCCAGTCCAGGTCGGTGGCGTCGTAGACGACGGCGGCGGCGGCGAGCCGGGCGGCGCAGGGCGCCGCCAGGTCCTCGTCCAGCCAGAGCAGGCGTACGTGCCCACCGTCGCGGTGCAGCCATCGGCGCAGCGCCGCGACGGCCACCCACCGGTTGACGAGGTTGCCGACCGGGAGGTGACGGCCCAGGGGCACGGCGGTGGGCGGTACGACGTGCCAGAGCGCCCTGTCGACCCGGGCCACCGTCGTCCGCCACCGGGGGTACCCGCCGGGCGGGTCGACGAAGAGCACCCGGTGGTCGGCGGTGAGTTCCCGGGCCAGGGCGTGCTGCCGGTGGGCACCGCCACGCCAGGGGGTGGCGCTGAACAGCACCACCCACGGGGCGGCCCGACCCGGCTCGGCCCCGGACGCCGTGGGGTCCGGCCGGGTGGTCAGCTCAGTCATGGCCCACCCGCTGCCCCACCGGCACCCGGGCCGGGGCCGTCACGACCTCGTCCTCACCGACCCGGCCGAGGACGGGGCGGGCCCGGTGGTCGTCCAGCCGCAGGAACCGGACCCCGGCCTGCCGGTCGAGCCACCGGCGTACGGCCCCGGCGGCGACCCGCCTGTTGATCCGGTCGGCGACGGGAAACCGGTCACCGAAGGGCAGTGCGGTCGGCGGGGTGAGCCGCCACCGGGCCCCGTCGAGGGCGACGACGTCGCTGCGCCACCGGGGTCGGTCGGCCGGGGGGTCGACCAGGAGCAGCCGACCACCGACGTTGGCCTGCTCGGCCGCCGCCCGGGCGTTCGGGGCCGGCCAGGCGTCCCTGGTGAACACGATCAGCCAGTCCCGGATGTCCCCGTCGGGCAGCGGTCCCACGTCGCCGCGCAGGGCGGCCCGCAGGTCGGGCAGGCCGAGCTGCACCTGTCGTCCACACACCACCTTCAGCAGGTGGTCGGCGAGCACCACCTGCCGGAACAGGGCCACCCGGTGTCGGGGCTGGGTCAGCCCCAGGTAGCCGACCAGGCTGCCGAGCAGGTGCCGGTGGCGGATGGCGGGGCCCAGCAACCGGCAGGAGGCGCCCCGGACGTGGCTGACCGCCGCGTCGGGAATCATCCACACCTGGTGTCCGGCCTCGTCGAGGCGGCGGGCGAGCAGGGCGTCGTTCCAGTAGACGGGGAACCGTTCGTCGAAGACGTCGTCGGGTTCCAGGACCTTGCGGCGCAGCATCATGCAGCTGCCGGAGGCGAGGCGGCGGGGTCGGCTGAAGTCCTGGCCCCGCATCTGGAAGGTGTGCAGGGCCTGCCGGAACCCGGGCACCCGGCGCAGGACCGTGACCAGGGCCAGGGTCGCCGGGAAGCTGGGCAGCTGCACGTAGTGCTGCTGGAAGCTGCCGTCGGGGTTGAGGTAGAGCGGGCTCACCCCGGCGGCGTCGGGGTTGTCCCGCAGGAACCCGAGCATCCGGGACAGGGCGCCGGGGTGGAAGTGGATGTCGCTGTTGAGGAGCAGGACCAGCTCCCCCCGGGAACGCCGGTACGCCTGGTTGACGGCGGCGGCGAAGCCCCGGTTCCGGTCGTTGCGGATGAGCTGCACCCGGGGCCAGTCGGCCAGCATCTCGGCCGAGCCGTCGCGGGAGGCGTTGTCGACGGCCACCACCTCGTAGTCGAGGTCCGGGTCGACCGTCTCGGCCAGCGACTCCAGACACAGCCGGGTCTGTTCCCTGGTGTTCCAGCTGGTCAACAGGATGGACAGGGTGGGCCGGACGGCGGCGCTCATCGGGGTGTCCTGCCGTCCGCGCGGCGGGCGAAGACCCTCAGGAGGTCGCCGAGGTGCGGGTGCCGCATCCGGGGTGAACCGCAGGCCACCCAGTCGGCGACCAGCAGGTTGCGGGCCTGACGCAGCCGGGGCAGGGGCTTCCAGTAGAACCTGCTGAAGACCGTGTCGTGGGAGACCACCTGGAATCCGGCGTCGAGCAGCATCCGGGTCAGGGTCTCGGGGGTGAAGTGCCAGCGGTGGTACTCGGGTGCGACGGCCGGCCAGTCGTGGCCGAGCCGGTCCGCCGCCGCCGACGCGATGTTCGGCACCTCCAACGCCAACCACCCACCCGGCGACAACACCCCCCGCGCCGCCCGCAGGAACACCCGAGGATCATCAACGTGCTCCAACACGTGGAACGCACACACCACATCCGCCCGCAACGACGGCGCCACCTGCTCGAAGTACCCCTGCCGCACCGGCATCCCCAACCGGTCCACAGCGAACCCCGCCGCCGCCCGCGACACCTCCACACCCGTCACCGTGAAACCGGCACCCTGCGCCGCCTCCAGGAAATACCCACCCGCACACCCCGCCTCCACCAACACCGACGGCCCCACCACCGACGACAACCACCGCAACCGCCGACCCGCCTCGAACCGGCGGGGCGCGGCCAGGAAGTAGTCCTCGTAGCCGCCGCCGGTGAAGTAGTCCAGGTCGTAGCGGGCCGATGGTTCGGCCGGGTCGGGGACCGTCCAGCCGAGGCCGCAGCCCAGGCACCGGCGCAGGCGTCCGCCGAGGGACGGCCGGTGGGGCTTGTCGGTTCCGCAGGTCAGGCAGGCGCGGGCGGTCACGTCGATGCTCACCGGCGTCCTCCCCCGGCCGGTACGACGACGGATCGGGCGGCGTCGGCCACCGACCGCAGCCGGGTCCGCTCGTCGGCGCGCAGGTAGCCGCAGAGCAGCAGCAGTGCCGCGGCGAGGGCGAGGACCACGGCTGCCCGGCTGGTCAGTGCCGACAACGCCCCGGCCCGGCCCGGCCCGTCGGGCAGCAGGCCGGTCAGGGCGGCGGTGGCCAGCCCGGCGACCGTCGCCGCCGCGGCCGGGGGCCAGAGCACCCGCAGCATCGGCCCGACGGGGCGGGCGGTGGCCCGGTGGAAGTGGGTCAGGAAGTACCCGGTGGCCAGCGCCACCCCGAGCGAGGTGGCCAGGGGTACGCCCAGCGGCCCCAGCAGGACCAGCAGTGGCACCGTCAGGGCGAGGTTGATCGCCACCGACAGGACGACGTACCGGGTCTCCAGACCGGGGCGGTTCTCCACCCGGGCGGTGACCGTCGCCGCGCCGGCGATCAGGTTCAGCGCGTACGCCGGGGCGAGGATCGCGATCGTCGCCCCGGCCCAGGGCACCGGGTGACCCAGCCAGAGACGGACCAACGGGTCCGCCGCGACCATCAGGGCGGCAGCCGCCGGGGCGAGCACCATCGCCAGGTAGCGCAGTGTGGTGAGGTAGAAGCCGTCCAGCCAGGCCCGTCCCTCGACGGCGGTACGCCGGACCGCCTCCGGGAAGATCACCAGGAGGGCGAGGCTCGGCGGCAGGCGCAGCAGGTTGAGCAGGCGGACGCCGAGGTCGGCCGAGCCGGCCACTGTCGGGCCGAAGGCGGCCCCGAGGACCAGTTTGTCGAGTTCGACGTTGATCGCCCCGGTGCCGCTGGTCACCTGGACGCGCAGCCCGTACCCGGTGACCCGGCGCAGGTCCCGGTGGGGCAGTCGACCCCAGCGGGGGGCCAGGTGCCGGTGGCCGCGCTCGGCCGCGACGGCGAGCAGGACGGTCCGCAGGATCCCGGTGCCGGCGGTGCAGGCGGCCAGTTCCACGAGTCCACCGCCGAGGCGGAGCACCACGACGGTCACTGTCGCCCCGAGCACGGCGGTGACGGCGGTGACCACCGCGAGGGCGCCGTACCGTTGGACTCCCTCGAGCATCGCCCGCCAGGGCACCTCGACGCCGCCGGCGACCACCCCGAGCAGCAGCCACAGGGTGGCGTGCCAGGCCTCCCGGGTGAGGTCGCCCAGCCGCAGCAGCCCGCTGAGCCAGGGCCACCCGGTGGCCAGGACACCGAGCAGGAGCAGTCCGAGCAGGAGGCCCCAGCCCAGTCCCAGTCCGAGCAGCCGACGGACTGTCACCGGGTCGCTGTCGGTGCCGGCGACCTCCCGGACCAGGGCCGACCCGAGTCCGAGGTCGAGGACGGCGCCCATGGCGAGCAGCCCGGACAGCAGCACCCAGACGCCGAACTCGGCGGGGCCGAGGTGCCCGTACACGACGGGCAGGGTGACCAGGCCGGCCACCGCCATGACGACGCGGGCGCCCAGCATGCTGAGGGTGTTGCGGGTCAGGCGGCCACCCGCGCCCCCGCTCGGTTCAGCCACGCGGGAACCCCCGCAGCAGCTCCAGGACGGTCAACGCCAACAGGGTGAGGTCGACCCGCAGCGACCGGCAGTTCAGATAGAGCAGGTCGCAGCGGAGCTTGTCCTCCACCGTGGCCGCGTAGCCGCCGGTGAGCTGCGCGATGCCGGTCAGGCCGGGCCGGACCAGGTGCCGCAGGTCGTAGTGGGGCATCCGGCGAAACTCGGCGATGAACTCCGGTCGCTCCGGGCGCGGGCCGACCAGGCTCATGTCGCCGCGCAGCACGTTCCACAGCTGGGGCAGTTCGTCGAGGCGGGAGCGGCGCAGGAACCGGCCGATCCGGGTGACGCGGACGTCGTCCGGCTGGGCGAGCACCGGGCCGGTGTCCCGTTCGGCGCCGGTCCGCATGGTCCGGAACTTGATCACGTGGAAGATCCGGCCACCGGCGCCGACCCGCTGCTGGCGGTAGAAGGGCGGCCCGGTGAACGAGATGACGACGGTGATGGCGAGCATGACGGGCAGGGCCAGTACGGCGCCGACGGCGATCGCCGTCAGGTCGAAGCAGCGTTTGAGGCCCTCGCCGGTGCCCCGGGGCGGACCGGAGCGGAGTCGGATCCAGGGCAGCCCGCCGAAGCGGCGCAGGCTGGGGGTGTGCAGCAGCCCGTAGACCGGGCGGGCCAGCACGAGGATCTCCACGCCGAGTTCCCGGCAGACCGCCACAGTGGGTTCGTCGATGTTCTCCAACGAGTGCTTGAGCAGCAGCACCTGGGGGCGGACCCGACCCAGGACCGCGGTCAGCCCCTCCCCCGGCATCGGTGCGGGGATCCGCAGGACCACGTCGAACTCGTCGTCGAGTCGGTCGGGTGGGGCGGTGCCGTCGTACGGCTCCACGACCATGACCCGGGTCCGGCGCTGGCCGGGGGCGCGCACTCCCGGTACCCGGGGGCTCCGGCGGTCGCCGTCGAGCAGGGACGCTGCGGTGTTGCGGCAGACCGGCTCGGTGGCCGTTCCGCTCATCCCGTTTCCCCTGGGTGTGGTGACCGGGGGCTGATCCACGTCGTGCACCTCCTGACAGCTGCACCTGCTTAACGCCGAAAGGCACCCGAAGGGCACTATCGTCCATTTACCGGAATAAGAAGTAGATTAGTGACAAAACAAAGGTTATTCAGATCCGCAAATCCGGACACATCGGTTTTTAATGTGCCAGAATCACACCATCACGGTTCAGTCCGGCCCATCCGGGCCGATGCCAGAACCGGCCAGACCGCCGCCAAGGAGTCTCACGATGGAAGTACCGTCGATGGCGAAGCCGTCCCTACCGGGCAACTCGGTGCCGAGCCGAGTGCTGGTCACCGGCGGGGCCGGGTTCATCGGTAGCAGCGTCGTCGCCCGGCTGATGCTGATGGGCAGCCACGTCCGGGTGGTCGACGACTTCTCCACCGGCCACATCGAGAACCTCGCCGACGCCGCGTACGGCGGGCTCAAGGAGTCCGACGTCCTCGAAGGCGACATCCGGACCGCCGAGGCGGTCGACGTCATCCACGAGTGGGAACCGGAGGTGGTCGTCCACCTCGCCGCGCAGAGCAGCGTCCCGGCCGCCCAGGAGGCCCCACTCTTCGACGCCGACGTCAACATCTTCGGCACCATCAACGTCCTCGACGCCTGCGCCCACAGTGGCGTGAAACTGTTCGTCTACGCCGCCAGCAGCGCCGTCTACGGGATGGTCCCCCCGGAGGCCCTCCCGGTACGCGAGGACCGCGCCCTGGCCGCGACCAGCCCGTACGGCATCAGCAAGGCCGTCGGGGTCTGCTACCTCGACTGGTACCGCCGCGAACACGGACTCGCCTTCACCGCCCTGGCCCTGGGCAACGTCTACGGCCCCGGACGCGTCGACGGCAACCCCGGCGTCGTGTCGGTGCTGACCGAGACGCTGCTCGACGGCGACCGGCCCACCATCTACGGCGACGGCGAGCAGACCCGCGACTTCGTGCACATCAGCGACGTCGTCGACGCCGTCGCCCGCGCCTGTCACCACCCGGGGGCGGGGCTCGTCAACATCGCCACGGCCCGGCAGACGAGCATCAACGACCTGTACCGGACGGTCGCGGCGACAGTCGGGTCGGACCTCGCGCCCCGGTACGAGACGCACCCCGAGGGGGGCGAGATCCGTCGGATGGCGTTGGACAGCGGCAAGGCCCTGCAACGCCTGGGCTGGCGGCCCACCATCGGGCTCGCCGAAGGGGTGCAGCTCACCGTCCGGGAGACCCGTCGACGCCGCACCGGCACCCAGCGGACGTACCGGCCCCTGACGGAGCAGCCGGTGCCCGTAGGACGGTGATCCCGGCCTGCGCCGCCCGGGTCACCGGCGGCGCAGGCGACCGACCGGTCCGACACCCCTGCCGGCGGGGCCCTCCCGGGCACCCGTCGGCGAGCACAGTGGAACCGTCGTCACCGACGTCCAGACGGATCGGGCTTCACCCCGGGACTCGACCCGGCAGCGCCGGGGTGCCGACCAGCGTCGGCTCCGCCGCCCGCGCCGCCCGGCCGAGGTCGGCGAAGACCGCCCCGGCCAGCGCGGACCGCACCTGCTCGCGCCAGTGCGGCTGCGGTGGCACCCCGCCCTCGCCCCACCGGGCGTGCCCGAGGTCGGTCCGGACCGGGCGCAGGGCCGGACGGGGAAACCGATGCCGCGACACCGGCCGGACCCGGTCGACGTCGAGCCCGGCCAGGTCGAAGACCGCTCTGGCCAGCCCGTACCAGGTGGTCCGCCCCGCACCGGTCCCGTGGTAGGTGCCCGGGGGCGCGAGGCCCGCGTGCGCGGCCCGCCCCAACGCCACCAGCTGACCGGCCAGCGCCGTCGTCCACGTCGGCTGACCGGTGACGTCGTCGACCACGTCGACGTGCGACTGTCGGGCGGCCCGGTCGAGCATGGTGGCCACGAAACTGGGACCGTGGGCGCCGTACAGCCAGGCGGTCCGGACCACGTAGCCGCGTCGGGGCAGCCACCGCCGGACCGCCTCCTCCCCCACCAGCTTGCTCCGCCCGTACGCGTTGACCGGGCCGGTCGGGGCGTCCTCGGCGTACGGGGCACCGACGGTCCCGGCGAAGACGTAGTCGGTGGAGACCTGGAGCAGGACCGCCCCCGTCGTCGCGCAGGCCCGGGCGAGGTGTCCCACCGCCACCCCGTTGACCTCGGTGGCCTCGGCCTCGGCCTGCTCGGCGCCGTCGACGTCGGTCCAGGCGGCGGCGTTGACCACCACGTCGTGGCCGGGCACCGCGTCGGCCACCGCCCCGGCGTCGGTGACGTCGAGGGTGCTGCGGTCCGCTGCCGTCACCACCGCGCCGGTCTCGGTCAACGCCGCCACCAGGTCCCGCCCGAGCATCCCGGCGGCACCGGTGACCAGCCAGCGGGTCACTGCCGGTCCCCGTCGGCCAGCGGGGTGGCCGACTCCAGCCCCACCCGGGCCACCGGCACCTCCGGGTCCGCCCCGCTCCACCACGACCGGTGCTCCCGGTACCACAGCACGGTCTCGGCGAGACCGGTGTCGAACGATGTGGCGGGGACGAACCCCAGCTCCTCACGGGAGACGGAGGTGTCCAGGGAGTAGCGGCGGTCGTGTCCCTGCCGGTCCGGGACGTACCGGACGCTGTCCCAGGTCGCCCCGCAGGCGGCGACCAGCCGCTCGGTCAGCTCCCGGTTGGTCAGCTCCGTGCCGCCGCCCAGGTGGTAGACCCGGCCCGCCCGGCCGTGCCGCAGGGCCAGCGCCAGCCCCCGGGCGTGGTCGTCGACGTGCATCCAGTCCCTGACGTTGCCGCCGTCGCCGTAGAGCGGCACCGGCCGCCCGTCGAGCAGGTTGGTGACGAAGCGGGGGACGAGCTTCTCCGGGTACTGGTAGGGCCCGTAGGTGTTGGAGCCCCTGGTCACCACGACCGGCAGCCCGTGGGTGCGGTGGAAGGCCAGCGCCATCAGGTCGGCACCGGCCTTGCTGGCCGCGTACGGGGAGTTCGGGGCGAGGGGCGTGTCCTCCCGCCACGAGCCGTGGTCGATGCTGCCGTACACCTCGTCGGTGGAGACGTGCACGAACCGGCCGACCCGGTGTCGGAGGGCGGCTTCGAGCAGTTCGGCGGTGCCGAGGACGTTGGTGCCGGCGAAGATCCCGGCACCGGCGATCGACCTGTCGACGTGGGACTCGGCGGCGCAGTGGACGATGGCGTCGTGTCCGGGGACGACCCGGTCGAGCAGACCGGTGTCCCGGATGTCGCCGGGCACCACCCGCAGCCGGGGGTCGCCGGTCACGGGTGCCAGGTTCGCCGGGTTGCCGCAGTAGGTGAACAGGTCCAGGACGGTGACGGTGGCGTCGGCCAGGTCGGTGAGACCGCCCGACAGGACGCCACGAACGAAGTGTGAGCCGATGAATCCGGCTCCGCCGGTGACCAGGATTCGCACTCCCACAGGCTATGTCAGCCCGTACGGAATGGACGCCGTCTCACTTTCGACACGCGGAGAGCAATGGCCGGAAACACACTTCACCGCCCCTACCATGACCGTTATGCGGGGCGTACTCCTGGCGGGCGGAAACGGTTCACGTCTGTGGCCGTTGACCCGCGCGATGTCGAAGCAGCTCATGCCGGTGTTCGACAAACCGATGATCTACTATCCGCTGACCACACTGATGATGGCCGGCGTCCGGGAGACCCTGGTCGTCACCACCCCGGACAACGAGGAGCAGTTCCGCAGGCTCCTCGGCGATGGCTCCCAGTGGGGCATCCGGCTGCGGTACGCACCCCAGCCCCGCCCTGGCGGCATCGCGCAGGCCCTGCTGATCGCCGAGGATTTCCTGGCCGGCGACTCGGTGGCGCTGGCCCTCGGCGACAACCTCCTGCACGGGGCGGGCCTCGGTCGGCACCTGCGGACCCTGCACCCGGTGTCGGGCGGCCACATCTTCGCGTACGCGGTGGCGGATCCCACGGCGTACGGAGTGATCACGTTCGACTCGTCGGGGCGGGCGTTGTCCATTGAGGAAAAGCCGTCCCACCCCCGCTCCCCGTACGCCGTTCCGGGTTTCTACTTCTATGATTCATCGGCCGTGAAAATTGCCCGCGAACTTCGCCCGAGTGCGCGTGGTGAACTGGAGATAACGGCGGTGAACCAGGAGTACCTACGCCGGGGGGAATTGCGGGTTTCGGTGCTTGGTCGGGGCACGGCGTGGCTCGACACCGGCACCTTCGACGATCTCGTCCAGGCCTCGGAGTACGTACGGGTCGTCGAGGACCGACAGGGCCAGAAGATCGGCTGCGTCGAGGAGGCGGCCTGGCGCTGCGGCTTCATCGACGACGAACAGCTACGGGCGCTCGCCGCACCGCTGCGGGCCAGCGGGTACGGCGACTACCTCCTGCGGCTGCTCGCCGAGCCCGGACCCGTGACCAGCACCGTCGGGGAGTCGGCATGAAGATCCGTCCGTTGGCCGTCGACGGGGCCTGGGAGGTCTCCCCGCCCCAGCACCGCGACGCCCGGGGCAGCTTCCTGGAGTGGCTCCGGGTCGACCATCTGGCGGCGGCCACCGGTCGGACCGTCCGGTTCCGGCAGGGCAACCTGAGCACCTCCGGCCAGGGGGTGGTCCGGGGACTGCACTTCGCCGACGTGCCGCCCGGTCAGGCGAAGTACGTCTGCTGTGTCCGGGGACGGATCTGGGACGTCGTGGTCGACCTGCGGGTCGGCTCGCCGACCTTCGGCCGCTGGGAGTCGGTGGTGCTCGACGACGTCGACAGGCGTGCCGTCTTCCTCGCCGAGGGACTCGGGCACGGGTTCTGCGCCCTGTCCGAGGAGGCGGTGGTGTCGTACCTGTGCTCGACGACGTACCAACCCGAGCGGGAGCACGCCGTACACCCGCTCGACCCGCGACTGGGCGTGGCCTGGCCGGTCGCCGATCCGATCCTCTCGGACCGGGACCGGGCCGCCCCCGGCCTCGACGACCTGCTCGCCCGGGGTCGCCTGCCCGACCACGACGCCTGCCGACGCCTGGACGCCGAGTCCGCCCTCCCGACCCCCGGCGTTCCAGCGGGCTGACCCACCTTCGGGCGGCGCGAACGCCGGTTCGGCACCTCCCGTCCGACGGGACCCGCCCCGGACGAAGCGACCTCTTCTCACCTTCACCATTCTCGCCCCTAATGTCCGAATCCTCCCGGTATGTTTCCGTCGGTAGATGACGAACGTGCCCTACCGGAGGGGTGGAGACACATGTACGGGGTTCCGACTAAAGGACCGTCGATCGGCGGCGGCCTGGCCACCACCGGCGCGGCGGTCCAGTCCTGGTTGCTCGTGGGAATCGGACTGGTGGTGCTCGGCGCGTCACTCTGGCTCGCCACGTACGCCGGCCGGTCTCGGTGAGCCGTACCACGGTGCTCCACTGGGGACGCGCCCTCCTCGGAGCTGCCTGCGGGATCGCACTGGGGATCACGCTGTTCCAACGGTGGCACGACGTGGCAGTGGCCGAGGCGTGGCTCAACGCCCGCCTGGTCGCTGCCATCGGGCTGGCCGACAGCACCTCGGTCGGGGCGGCGGTGACCTTCCCGCTGGACCAACGCTGGGTCGGATTCCTGGTCTCCACCGGCTGTTCGGTGGCCATGCTCCTGATCCCACCGTTCGTCCTGGCGTCCCTGCTGGTGGGCTTCCGACGCCTCACCCTGCCCCGCGCCGCGATAGCGGTCTCCCTCGCTGTCGCCCTGCTGGTCACCGTCAACCAGGTCCGGCTCGCCGCCGTCGTCGCGGCGATGCAGCTGTGGGGATTCGAGCTGGGCTACCAGCGCAGCCACGTCCTGATCGGCTCGGCCATCAGCACCGTCGGGCTCATCGCGGTCGCCATCGTCTTCCTGCTCCTGGTCGGCAGCGGACGCAGACCGGGGAGGCTCAGCAGTGCCCGTTGAGATCCAGTCCCTGGCCGTGCTGAACACCGTCGCCTTCCTGCTCTGCGTCTACTTCTGCGCCTACGTGCTGAGCATCCTCGTACTCCACCTGCGCACCACCCGGTCGCCCGGCGGCGACCACACCCGCTTCGACTGGCACGTCATCGTGCCGTGCCGCAACGAGGCAACAGTCGTCGCCACGACCCTGCGCCGACTCCTGCACGACATGCCGGACGTCACCGTGTGGTGCGTCGACGACGCCTCCGAGGACGGCACCGGCACGGTCCTGCACTCCTTCGTCGCCGACCCCCGGGTCCGGGTGATCACCCGACGCCGCCCCGACGCCGTCCAGGGCAAGGGAGCGGCACTCAACGCCGCCTGGCGGGCCGTCCAGGACCACCTCCCGCCCGACGCCGACCTCGACCGGACCATCGTCGGCGTCCTCGACGCCGACAGCTACCTGGACCCCCGGTGTCGCTCCGCCCTCGCCGGACCCCGGTACTTCGGCAACGACGCCGTCGCCGCCGTGCAGATCGAGGTCCGCATGATCCAGTGCGCCCGCCCCACTCCCGGCCTGGGCCGATGGGGCCGGCTGCTGGTCCGGTTGCAGGACATGGAGTTCCGCGCCCCCATCGCGGCCATGCAGTCGCTGCGTCGCCACACCCGCAGCGTCGCCATGGGCGGCAACGGCCAGTTCACCCGACTCTCCCTGCTCAACCGACTCGGCGCGGAACACGGCACCCCCTGGCACGGGGCGCTGCTGGAGGACTTCGAGCTGGGCCTGCACATCCTGTTGCAGGGCGGCGGTACGGAGTACTGCGCCGAGAGCTGGGTGGCCCAGGAGGCCCTCACCCGGGTCAGACCACTGATCCGGCAACGCGCCCGCTGGGCCCAGGGATCCATGCAGTGCGGCAGGTACCTGGCCTCGGTGCTGAACTCCCGGCGGATCAGCAACTCCGCCATCATGGAGATCTCCCACTTCCTCGCCGCGCCCTGGTGCCAACTCGTGGGCACCCCCGTCTACCTCGGCTGCCTGGGCGTACTCGGCTGGTATGTCAGCCAGACCACCGGCGGCGTCGCCGGCTGGTGGACCTCCGGCGGGTGGGGGCTGCTCCCCCTGGTGGCGCTCTTCGGCGTCGGCCCCTTCGCGGTCTGGGGGCTCGTCTACCGCAACCGGTGCGAGCCACACCTGTCGGTCACCGCGGCGCTCGGCCTGGGCGTGGGTCACTGGCTCTACAGCTACGTGCAGTCGGTGGCCGTCTGGGTCGCCCTCGGCCGGATGCTCACCGCCCGCTCGGAATGGCACAAGACCGCCCGCGCCACCGACCCCGCGCCCACCACCGCCGCCGACGCCCCGGCGACCACCGGCGTCGCTCCCGCCCGGGTGACCGCCACGCGCCCGGCCGTCACGAGGCCGTCCCCCACTGGTCAGGCCGCCACGAGCCCGTCCGCCACCGGCCAGGCCACCGCCGGCCAGGCCGCCACGGGTCCGGCCGCCGCCGGGTCCGTGCTACCCCGGCGGGCCGTCCGGCCGGCCGGTCCCCTGGTGATCCGGGCCAGTGTCCCGGTCGCCCAGCCACCCACCCAGAACACCCCGATGAACCGCCCCCACCCCACCACCACCAACAGCAGCGACAGCGACAGGAAGCGAGCTCTCACATGCGCAACGTAGGACCGGGTCTCACCCGGGTGGCGACCGCACTGGTCGGTGGACTGGCGATGGCCGTGTTGGCCGCGTCACCGGCGATGGCCGACACCTCACAGTCGACGGCCTCCGCCCTCCAGATCAGCCTGCTCGGCGGCGGCCTGGCCAGCTCCGGGTCGGCGAGCGCCACCAACGACGGCACCACCGAGTCGATCTCCGGCAACGTCAACCCGCCGCTGACGGTGCTCGGCACCCAGACGGTCATCACCGCCGGGGTGTTGGGGCAGGCGGTCCGGGCGTTCAACGACGGCACCTCCGCCGCCTGCGCCGGGGTCCTGGGCGCCGGCGGCTCCATCACCATCGGTGTCGGCGGCTCGTGCACCGCGACGCCCGGCGCCGCTGTCAACCTGGTCCTCGGCACCAACGGCCTGGCCACCATCACGCTCGTCGCCGACGCGCTCTACTCCTCCTGCACGGCGACCAGCAGCCCGTCGGCCACCGGCAGCGCCAGCCTGGTCAACGCGCGCATCGTGTCGACGGTGCTCGGGATCCCGACGACCCTGCTCTCCCTGCCGGCCAACCCGGCGCCCAACACCGGGCTGAGCATCCCGGGTCTGCTGGACCTCACCCTCAACGGGCAGACCAGCTCCGGCACCGGACAGCTGACGGTGACCGCGCTGAACCTCACCGCCCTCGGCGGCAGCCTCGCCGGAATCACCGTCGGCAGCGCCGGCTGCGGCCCGAACGCGATCGCCCCGCCGATCCCGGTGATCCCGCTCGCCGGAGCGCCGATCGCCCTGGGCCTGAGCGCCCTGGCCGCCGGCACCGGTGGCGGCATCCTCCTGCACCGGCGCCGCCGCGCCGCCGCCCGGAGCTGACCCGTGGGACGCGGCAGGGCGGGCGTACCCGACATCATGGTTCTGGCGGGCACCCGACCCGAGGGTGTCAAGATCGCTCCACTGGTCCGCCTGCTCTGCCGCGACCCGCGATTCACCACCACGGTGCTCGACACCGGACAGCAACCCGACCGGGTCGACGAGGCCCTGGCCCCCTTCGGGCTCAAGGCGGACCTCACCCTCACGCTCCGGCGACGCAGCGGGCTCCTCGCCGAACTCGCCGCCGAACTCACCACCGGAATCGAGAGCGTGCTCGTACGACACCGACCGGACGCGGTGGTGGTGCACGGCGACACCACCACCGCCCTCGTCGGCGCCCTGGTGGCCTTCTGGAACCGGATCCCCGTGATCCACCTCGAAGCCGGGCTACGCAGCCACGACGTGGCACAGCCGTTCCCGGAGGAGGCCAACCGGGCGATGGTGGCCCGCTGCGCCGACCTGCACCTCGCCCCGACCCCGACCGCCCGGCGCAACCTGCTCGCCGAGGGGGTGCCCGCCCACCGGATCGTGGTCACCGGCAACACAGTCGTCGACGCGCTGCACACCCTGCTGCGCGAGGGCCAGGCCCGACCACCGTCCTGGGTCGACCCGCGACGCCGCCTCGTGGTGGCCACCGTCCACCGTCGGGAGAACTGGGGCACCGGCATGGCCGACGTCCTCCGTGCCCTGGCCCGGGTCGCCGTCGAGCACCCGGACCTCGACCTGACCCTGGTCACCCACCCGAACCCGCACCTCGCCGAGCAGGTACGGGCCGGTCTCGGACACGTCCCCCAGGCCCGGCTCGTCCCACCGCTGCCCTACCCGGAGATGATCGGCCTGCTGCGCGCGGCCACAGTGGTCGTCACCGACTCCGGTGGACTCCAGGAGGAGGCGGCCAGCCTCGGCGTCCCCGTGGTGGTGACCAGGGAGACCACCGAACGCCCGGAAATCGTGCAACACCGCCTCGGTGACCTGGTCGGCACCGATCCTGATCGGATCGTCGAAGCGGTGGCCGACCGGCTGGACCGGCCGGACCGCAACCCCGGCGGCTCCCCCTTCGGGGACGGCCACGCCGGGCGGCGGTGCGTACAGGCCATCGCCGACCTGCTGGTGCCGACCTCCGCCGACCGGGTCCTCGCCCCGCGTACCCCGCCGTCAGCCCCGGTTGCGGTACGTCCGCGACGCCGCCTCGATCCGGTTACCGGTCCGCGTCCCCGGCCCGACCTCCCGGCGTACCCGCTGGTAGAGGTAGAACCCACCGCCCACCACCACGGCCCCGACGAGCAGGTAGACCACGACGCCCAGGAGCTGCTGTAGCAGCCACACCGCCACCATCCCGACGAGCAGCAGACCGGCGATCGGTAGCAGGATCCACCCCAGCAACTTGGCGTTCATCGTCTCTCCTCCTGGCAACCTCGACACCCTGTCCGCCTCCAAACATGCCACATCGACGCTGCGGCGACCCGCTCCCCGTACCGCCCCCACCTGCCCCGACCCGGCCCGCTGCCACCTCAGTCGAGGAGTTCGACGTACCCGTCGCAGGCGTGCAGACGGATCCGCTGCCCGTCGCGGATCCGCCGGGTGGCCCCCTCCACCCCCACGACCGCAGGCAGGCCGTACTCCCGGGCGATCACCGCGCCGTGGGTCATCAGGCCG
Source organism: Micromonospora sp. NPDC000207 (assembly GCF_040300925.1). Classification (NCBI taxonomy): domain Bacteria; kingdom Bacillati; phylum Actinomycetota; class Actinomycetes; order Micromonosporales; family Micromonosporaceae; genus Micromonospora; species Micromonospora sp. NPDC000207. Next base: position 18,484 of record NZ_JBEPEQ010000054.1, on the reverse strand, counting down.
CCCACCTCCGTCACCAGGCCCGCGACGGTGACGAACACCGGCGTCCAACTGGGGTCGGTGTAGGGCGTGACCAGGATGTCGCCCGGCGCGAGTGCGGCCCGTGCCAGGTCGAGGACGACCCGGGCCCGACCCTCGACGGTCCCGGCGGAGACCGACAGGCCGACCAGGGCACCGGCCGGCACGTCGGTCCGACGGTACGACCCGGAGATCGACTCCCCGTGCGAGGTGAGCACCCGGGGCGGGGTGAGCGACAGGTACCACCGGAAGTCCTCCCGGCGACTGCGGATCAGGGCCGGGTCCACCCGGTGGGTGCCCACGGCGTCGCGGAACTCCTCGAAGGTGAGGAAGAAGGCGTCCTCCCGCTCGGCGAGGACACCGGCCCGCACCAGCCGGTCGGCCTCTGCGAGCAGGGCCTGCCGGTAGAGGAGGTAGCGGCTGACGATGCCGTACTTCGGGTACTCCCGGTAGCCGACGAAGGCCCGGACCCGGTCGATCATCCGGGCGGCCTCGTCGGCCCTGCGCTCCCCGTCCGGTAGGGCCCGCAGACGCTCCACCACCTCCCGGGCCTTCGCCTCGGCCGTCCGCCGCCCCTGCTCGAACCGGCGTCCGGCGGCCCCCGGCTCGAAGTTGCGGACGTTGTCCAGGATCAGGGGCAGCAGCGTGGCGGGGCGTTCGCTCCACCGGGGCCGGGTCACGTCGATCTCACCCACGCACCGCATCCCGTACCGGTCGAGGAACGCCTCGACGGCGGCACGTGCCTCCGTCCCGCCCGGGAGTCCCGGCAGCTCGGGGAGGAAGTCCTCATCCTCGACCCGTTCGAGGTACGCCACCACCTCCGGGTGGGGGCGGATCACGTCGGCGACGTCGAGGAGCGCCAACCCCATCTCCGAGGTGACGTTGCCGGGGGCGGAGAGGGTGAGCGTGTCGGCAGCGTTCCGCTCGCCGAGCCACTCCCCGAGCCGGTCGTCGAGCCACCACGTGGCCTCCATCCCCGCCATGATCGCCTGCATGCTCACCGGATCACCGAGGACCCGTCGGTGCTCCTCGAATGCCTCCAGCAGGAAGTCGAACAGCTTCGGCCCCTGCCGGGTACGGATCTCCCGCCGCAGGGCGGCGACCGACTCCTCGTTGCGCCGGATCAGCTCCGGCACGACCTCCGCCCCGACCTCGACCGGGACGCCTCCCCCGACGGGCGGCCGTCCACCGGCTCCCCCGACGGGCGGCCGTCCACCGGCTCCCCCGACGGGCGGCCGTCCACCGGGACCTCCGACGGGCTGTCGTCCTGCGGTGGTCTCGTCCGGTGACGGGGCGACGACGTCGCCCCGGTCGAGGACGGTCCGCAGCGCGTCGGCGATCAACGGATCGGATCTCCCCACCACCTCCAGGAGGCGGGTACGGCTCGACGCCACGGCCAGGTGCCCGGTGACGTCGACGAACAGCCGCCCACCGGCCTCCTGCATCGGGGCCATCGCGGTCAGCCGCCACAGCGACAGCCCCAGGGGCTTCATCGGGTCGGTCATCATCTGCTGGTGACCGACGGAGACGTAGACGTGGTACGCCTCGTCGTCGGTGGCCGGCACGGGGAACAGCGTCGTGATCGGCCGACTCTGGACGACGTGGAGGTCCTCGTCGACCCGGCACCACTCGATGTCCTGGGGACGACCGAGCCGGGCCTCGATCCGGCGGCCGAGGCGCACCAGCCCTACGACCTGCTCGTCGGTCAACGTCTGCGGGTCGGGTCGGACCCCCTCGACCTGCGGCCCACCGGTGGCGGCGGCAGGCCGGGCGGTGGCGGCCCGGCGTCCGGCGGCCGGGGTCCCGGTGACGGTCCCGTCGCGGACCCGGAAGACATCGGCGTCCACCCGCCCGTCGACCAGCGCCTCCCCGAGGCCGAAGACCGCCTCCACGGTGGCGACCCGCCGGTCTCCCGTGACGGGGTCGGCGGTGAAGAGGACACCGGCCGCGTCGGCGGGGACCATCCGTTGCACCACCACCGCCATCTGCACCGACCGGTGGTCGATGCCGTTGCGTCGCCGGTAGGCCACCGCCCGGTCGGTGAAGAGCGAGACCCAGCACCGGCGGACGGCTCCCAGGATCGCGTCCGGGCCCACCACGTCCAGGTGGGTGTCGTGCTGGCCGGCGAACGAGGCGGTCGGCGAGTCCTCGGCCGTCGCGCTGGACCGGACCGCGTAGGCCCCGTCCGCGCCGAGCCGGGCATGGGCGTCGATGATCGCCGCCACCACGTCGTCGGGGACGAACGCCCCCGCCACGGCCGCGCGCAGCCGCGCGCTCAGTGCCCGGACCGCCTCCCCGTCGGCCGGGTCGAGGTGGAAGAGCCGGTCGATCAGGTCGCCCACCTGAGGTGTCCGCGCCACGGTCCGCCGGAACGCGGCGGTCGTCACGCAGAAACCGGCCGGGACCCGCACGCCGTCGACCCGCGACAGCTCACCGAGGGACGCGCCCTTGCCGCCGACCACCACGGCCTGCGTCCGGTCGACCTCGTCCAGCCCCAGGACGTACGGCCCGGTCACCGGGACACCACAAGCAGGTACGCCCCCACCGCTCGCCCCGTCCGTCGACCTCGAACCACCCACGTCGCCCCTCCGACTTCCGCCGACACCTGGTCAGGCCGACGATTCTGCGCCCGAACCGGGGCCTTGCCACAAGCCCCCCACTGTGCTATACGGTAAGAGTGGCAAGGAGTCGGCTCCTTGCCTTCTTGCTGCTCGCGGGGCTTCCCTCCGATCACGGGCACCACCGACGACTCCTGCCCACCCCTGCCGGACACGGCCCCTGGGTGGTCCCCGGCTCCGAGGTGACCGGCTCGCCGACGCTGTCCTGTCGGCTGCCGTGGACGGCCGATCATGCCCGGCCGGTGTGGCCGTTCGCGGTACGGCGACACGGTCCACTGTGACCGTACGATCCGGGTACCGGTCCGCTGAGTCACCAGCTGAAGGAGCCGGCATGGCTCGAAGCGCTCGCGTCTGTCTGTCCACTGTGCTGATAATCGGGCTCCTGGCCGGGTGCGGCGCGGAACCCACCCCCGCCCCGGATCCGGTCCCGTCGGTCGAGGAGACCCCCGCCGACCCCGACCAGACACCCACCATCACCACACCCCCGGCCACCTTCACCGAGACCACCGCCCCGCCGTCGACCACCACCCCGCCCGCCGAGCCGACACCCGACCGGCTCGACGAGGACGACCTCGAAGCGGCGTTGATCGACACCGACGCCCTCGGCGACCGGTGGCGGCGAGTCGACGCGGGCTCACCGGACTCCGGGGCGTGGCCCTGCGACCGCAGACCCGACAGCACCCCGCACGCCACCGCCGTCCGGTCGCTGTACCACCAGGGCACCCCGCCGCTGCAGGCCACTGTCGTCCTGTACGCCTTCGCCGACCCCGACGAGGCCACCGGATACCTCGCCGAGCTGCGCGAGAACCTGCGCTCCTGCGGAGACGTACCAGTGGAGTTCCCCGACGGCGACGGCACGGCGGTGTCCTTCACCGAGATCGAGTTGGTGCGCCCCGCCGAGGCCGCCGCCGACGCCGAGGTGCTGTCGGTGGCGGTGCGCCAGACCCGGCACGGACAGCCGGTTGCCGAAGGGGTGGGGGTGACCTTCCGCCTCGGTGACGTCGTGGGGGCGGCGAACGTGGTGGCCCCCGCCCGCCGGGACCAGCTCATGGACCAGCTCGCCGTCGAGGTGACCCGACGGCAGATGGACCGGGCCGCCGCCCGCCTGGGGCGGGGCACGTGAGGCTCGCCGCCGCCCTGCTACGCGCCGGACTCGCCCGCGCCCGGACCGCGCTGGGTCGGGTCCGGCGCGGACCCGCCCGGCTCCGCGCCCGGGCGGTCCGCCTGTGTACCGTCCTGCGGACCCGCCCTTGGCCCCGGATCGGGGAGGTGGTGACAGTCGTCGCGGCCTGCCTCGCCCTGGTCGTCTCGATCTGGACGGCCTCCGGGAGCAACGTGCGCGCCGACCGCTCCCGCGACGACGACCTGCGGGCCCGGCTCCGCGACGACATGGCGGTCCTCGGCGAGTTGGAGGCGGAGATGCGCGGGGACGAGGCGGCCCGCCAGGCGGCCTCCCTGCAACTCGGGGTCCGGGCCGTCGACGCGTGGGAGATCATCAACGCGCTCGGGGCCGACCGGGTCTCCCCGGTGGACCTCGCCCTCACCGCCCAGGCCCTGGCCACCTCCGGGATGGCCACCGACGCCGAGGCGGCGATGGGGCGGGCGCTGCGCCGACAGACCGGCGAGGACGTCAGGGTGGTCCTGCTCAACAGCGCGATCTCGGTGTACTACCAGACCGGGGACCTGACCCGGTTACGGGCGGTCGCCGGCGAGGTCGTCGACCTCTACACCGTCCGGCTGCACCGACGCCGAGCCGAGGGCAACGGGTACGCCAACCTCGGGGCCGTCGACGAGGCCCGGACCCGGTACGTGTGGGCGTACGCCGAGGCCGCCTACCGCAACTGCGACCGGGCCGAGGAGCAGTACGACCGGGCGGTGGCGCTCACCGGGGCCCTGGACCCGCCGGCCTCCTCCCTACCCGGGCACCGGGCCAACACCGAGCAGATCCTGAAGCAGAACTGCCCCGCAGCCCTGCCCGCCCCCCGGTGACCGGGGCCGGAACCCGGGGGCACCTCACCGGTACGCGGCGGCCTGGGTGCCGTAGAGGGCGGCGTAGATCCCGTCGAGGCGGACCAGGTCGTCGTGGGTGCCCACCTCACGGACTCCCCCGTCGCCGACCACGATGATCAGGTCGGCGGCCCGGACCGTCGAGAACCGGTGCGATACGAACACCGTCACCCCACCGCTGTCGGCGGCGACCCTCGCCGCCCCGTCGACGTACCGCTCGAACAACCGGTGTTCGGCCTCGGCGTCCAGCGCCGACGCCGGTTCGTCGAGCACCATCAGCAGCGGGGCGTCCCGCATCATCGCCCGACCGAGCGCCAGCTGCTGCCACTGACCGCCGGAGGCGTCCACCCCACCGTCGGCATGACTGCGACCCAGCCGGGTGTCCAGCCCGTAGGGCAGCCGGTCGGCGACGGTGCTCTGCGCGCGGGCCAGGGCGTTGCGTACGGCGTCGTCGTCGGTGGCGCGAGGCAGGTCACCGACGCCGACCGCCAGCCGGGCCGTCAACTCCGGGCGGGCGTAGTCCTGGAACGCCGCTGTGGTCCGCGCCCGCCAGGCGGCCAGGTCGAGGTGGCGCAGGTCGACCCCGTCGACCAGGATCGCCCCCCGGTCGGGCTCGTAGAACCGGTTGAGCAGCTTGACCAGCGTGGTCTTGCCCGCCCCGTTCTCGCCCACTATCGCCACGGTGCTGCCGGCCGGCAGCACCAGGTCGACGTCGCGCAGCACCGGCTCGGCCGCCCCCGGGTAGGTGAAGGTGACATGCCGCAGGCGGATGCCCTCCCGCAGCCGGGCCGGTGGACTCACCGGTGTGACAGGCGCGTCGGGTGGGACGACCGGGGCCGGCACCAGGTCGCGTACCTCGTCCAGCCGACGCAGGGACCGGCCGCTGCGCACCAGTTGCTGCGTGATCGTCGCCGCGGCGGCGACCTGGTGGTTGAGCTGGGAGGCGAGCACGATCGCCAAAACCACTGTGCCCACGCCCGCGTCACCGCGTACCGCGTCGCGGACCACCAGGACCAGCGCGACGACGTACCCGAGGGCGAAGACCGCCTGACCTGCGGCGCGCCACAGCCCGGCGGTCAGCTCGCCCCGCCACAGCCGGGCCGTGGCCCGCCGCCAGTGCAGCGCGTAACGCTCCTGCAGGTGCTCGACCAGCCCCAGCAGACGCAGTTCCTTGGCCGAGGCCGCGTCGGTGGTCAGGTCGAACAGGTGCCGGGCCTGTCGGGTGTCGACGGTGCTGTCCTCGCGGGCCCGGTCCAGGGCGGCCTGGGCCCGCCGACCGGCGAGCAACGGCAACGCGGCGAGCAACGGCAACGCCACCAACGCCGGATGGGCCATGGTCAGCAGCGCTGTCGTCAGCAACAGCCCCACCGCCAGGGACCCGCCGGTCAGCAGCGCCTGCAACCCCTCCCCGATGCGCTGGAGCTCGTCCTGGACCAACGCCATCCGGTCGGCGTGGTCCGGTCGCTCGTGGTGGTCGAGGTACGGCGTGCCGTTGCTGACCTCGATGAGCTGCTCGTCGGTGGTGAGCACCACCAGTTCGGCGACCTCGAAGTACGCGATGTGGGCGAAGTGCGCGCAGGTCAACGCCGCGATCGCGGCCACCGCGACGGCCAGACCCCACCCGGCCGCAGCCTCTGCGCGCCCGGCCGACGCCGCATCGGTGAGGTTGCGCAGCGCCACCGCCCCGAACGGCACCGCCACCGCGTTGCCCGCCATCAGCACCACCGCCACCGACATCCTGCGCCGGTCCTGCCGCCACGCCAGCCGCAGCAACGTCATGATCGCCGTCACCGTCGCCTCACCCCACCCTCTGCACTGCCGGATCACGGCCCGGCTCGTCGTCGACGAAGCGCTCCGCCTGCAACGTGAACATCGCCGCGTACCGGCCGCCGGCGGCCATCAACTGGTCGTGGCTGCCCTCCTCGACGACCCGGCCCCGGTCCAGCAGGACGATCCGGTCGGCCAGCCGGACACTGGAGAGCCGGTGCGAGATGAGGATCGTCGTCCGGCCCCTGGTCAACTCCGCGAACCGGGCGAAGAACTCCGCCTCGGCACGGACGTCCAACGCCGCCGTCGGCTCGTCCAGCACCAGCACCGTACTGCCGTGGTAGAGCGCGAAGAGGGCACGCGCGATGGCGATGCGCTGCCACTGCCCGCCGGAGAGGTCCACACCACCGTCGTAGGCCCGCGACAGCAGGGTGTCCAACCCGTCGGGGAGCGCGTCGAGGGTGTCGAGCAGCCCCACGGCCTGCGCCGCGCGGCGGATCCCGGCGCGGTCGTCGAGGTGCTCCACCGCACCGAAGCCGATGTTGGCCGCCGCCGACAGCTCGTAGCGTACGAAGTCCTGGAACACCACGGCGATGCGCCGCTGCCAGTCCCGGGCGGGCAGGTCGGCGACGTCGACCCCGTCGACCCGGACCGCACCCGCGTCCGGCGAGTAGAGCCGGGCCAGGAGTTTGACCAGGGTGGTCTTGCCCGCCCCGTTCACCCCGACCAGGGCGGTGCACTGCCCGGCGGGGATGTGCAGGTCCAGTCCGTCGAAGACCGGCTCGGCCGCCCCCGGATACCCGAACCGCACCCCGGTGACGTCGATCGCCGGGGCGGTGGTGGCCGCCGGTCCGGCCCGGCCGGTGTCGGCCGGTTCGGGGTGACCCGCCATGGCCCGCTCGAACGCCGTCACGGCGGTCTCGGCGTTCATGCCGTACTGGGTCTGGGTGTCGGAGTCGGGATAGAACTCCCCCAGCCGGATCAGCGCCATCACCGCCTGCAACACCAGCGCCAGCGCCGCCAGGTCGACGACGTCGTCGGCGGCGCGGACCCCGGACAGGGCCAGGACGGCTGCCACACCGACCAGGCCGACAGTGGTGTACACCAGGTAGGGCCGCAGGTAGATCCGGCGGCGCTCGGCCCACACCGGGTCCAGGCTCCGGCGGTAGACGTCCCGGTAGCGTCCGGTCAGCCAGCCGGTCAGGTCGAAGACGCGCAGCTCCTTGGCCGCCGTCGGACCCATCGCCAGCCTCCGCAGGTAGCGGCTCTCCCGGCGCAGCGCGGCGACGTCGCGGATGACCCGGGCGTAGCGTCGCAGCCCGCCGCGCTGGCCGTGACGGAACAGCAGGACCACCGCCAGCATCGCCACCGCCGCCCAGGGATCCAGCACCACCGCGACGACCGCGGTGAAGCCGGCGACCTGCGTGTACGGTCCGACCAGCGCGATCAGCCCGGCGTAGGCCGCCCCGGGCGTGCGGAACGCGAACCGCAGCTCGTGGCCGGCCTCACCCAGCTCGTCGAGCACCGCCGGATCCTCCAGGGGCGTGATCTCCCGGGTCGACAGGGACGCCTGGATGAGCCGCCGGTACATGTGCCCGTCGACGTTGCGGCCGAGCCGCTCACCGACCGCCTTCTGCGCCGCCTCGGCCAGTTGCAACGCGACGAGCGCCGCCCCGGCGGCGGCCAGTGGCCACCACACCTGCGCCTGTGGTGCGCCGTCGCGCAGCACCGGCCCGATGCGGCCGACGGTGGTGGCGACGGCGATCGCGAAGACCACAGGCAGCAGGCCACGCAACCCGCTCAGGGCCAGTGCGACGGCGCTCGGGCCGGCTCCGGCGGCGGGCCACAGTCGGGCGATCCGCAGCCTGGCGGCGGCGGCCTCACGCAGGGATCCGGCTCCCGTGGTGGACACGGCCATCGAGGTCAGCCGAAGATCTCGTCACGCAGGGACACCGGCAGGTCCAGCTCCTGGGCGCAGGAGCGCACCGAGACCCGGTAGGACTCGACGACCTCGGTGCTGTCGGCCACCGCCAGCTCCGAATCGGTCAGGACGGTCACCTGCCGGTCCCGGAACCGGTACTCGTCGGCGTCGCCGTGCAGGCCGGGCACGACGTACGGCTCCGGCTCCACCGGATGGTGGATCTTCGACTGGTCGGAGTTGAGGTCACCGGCGGCACCCCAACCGGTGAGCATCTGCGGCCGGTACAGGTGCCCGATGCCGAGGCGGTCGAAGAGCCGGGACACCGTCTCCTGTGGGCGGCGGCTGCACTCGTACGGGAAGTGGGTCACCGCCACCCCCTCGGCTGCCGCGTACGCCCGCATCCGGCCGTAGTTCACGGTGCTGAGGACGAAGTTCTCCACCACCCGGGTACGGCCGATCCGCCCCTCCCACTTGGCCATCCACGAGTCGAGCGAGGCGCGGGGCTGCCGGTCCAGCACCAGCAGCCGCAACCGGTCGACCGGCCATCCGGCTTCCACGAGGCAGCGGACTGGGTTGAACAACGCCTCGAACGGCACGTACGGCCCGGCCATCTCCTTGGCGAACAGCACCGGCTCCCCGTCGGGCAGCTTCCACTGTGAGCCCTCGCCGCCGGTGAGGACGAACCGGCCGATGGTCTTGACGGGCTGGTAGTAGGCGGCGGCCCCGGCCATGCCGAACAGGTTCGTCACCGCCGTCGACCCGACCCGGCACCGTCCCCAGCCGAGCACCAGCAGCGGATGGTCGGCCGGGCGTCGACCGGCGAAACCGTCCCGGAGGGTCCCTACGATCCGGGCGGTGACCTCGTCGACGGTGGTGGTGACCACCTGGTAGCGCCCGTCGGGCGGCAGGGCGACGCCGGTGAGCGCGTCGTCGGCGGCGGCCAGTCGGTGCAGCAGCGGGTAGGGGTCGGTCATGACGGCTCCTGGCGGGTCGGGGATTCAGCCGAGGTCGAGCAGGGCGGCGACCTCCGTGAGGGGCACCGGACGCAGCGCCGCCTCACACAGCAGCGTCTCGACGCCCCGCAGGGACCGCAGACAGGTGTCGGCGGGCACCCGCCGGGTGTCGGCCAGCAGGTGCAGCGCGCCGCCGCCGGCCAGGTGGGGCATGGCCAGGAAGAAGGTCATGTCGTGGCGGGCGACGGCGGCGATCTGCCGGACCGTGGTCCGGGCGGCCAGGTCGGTCAGGGTGGCCCGGTCGGGCTCTGCGGCCGGGGGGTCGAAGTCGCGGCCCATCCGGGAGTCGTTGAAGTACACCGACAGGTCGGCGTGGGTCCCCTCGGCCGCGATCAGCTCGTCGAGCGCCTCCGGCGGATAGGTGGCGTGGAAGTAGGACTCGGTGGAGTCGCGGTAGCAGCGCCGGACGGCGTCGTCGACGTCACCGTCGCCGACGTCGAAGACCAGCAGCGCGTTCTGGGCGATGCCGGTGGCCAGCTCCCGCTGGCGGGGGGTGTTGCGGTTACCCGCGATCAGCTTCACCACGGCCCGGTCCCGACCGGTCAGCGCGGCCTGGACCAGGAGGGCGGCGGTCAGCACCACAGTCGACGAGGACGCCTGGGTGCGCCGGGCCAGCACGGCGGCGGCCACGGCCACGGCGGCAGACTCCATCCGCCACGTGACCACGGGCAGCGGGCCGCCGTCGTGCTCCGGCCCGTCGAAGATCCGGCGTGGGACCGCCGGCAGCCGCTCCCGCCAGTACGCCAGTGACCGGCGACCCCGACGCTGCCCGGCCGGTGAGGACTCGTAGGCGGCCTGGTCCAGCGGCTGCCAGCCCGGCGGGGGCAGGGACCGGTCACCCTCGACGAGGGTGCGCAACTGTGCCGACAGCAGCTCCAACGACCAGCCGTCCAGCGACACGTGCGAGGCCGCCAGGGCCACCGCCTCGACGAGTCCGTCGACGCGCAGCAGCGCCCACCGCAGCGGCCACTCCCGGTCCAGCCGGAACGCGTCGGCGGCCAGCTCGGCGGCGACGGTGGCGGCCTCCTCGGGCAGCGCGGCGGCGGTGGTGTCGCGCAGCAACGGTGTGTACGCCCCGTCGGCACACGACGTCTGTCGGGGTCCGTCGACGCCGTCGCTGATCACTGTCCGCAACACCTGGTGGCGGGCCACCAGCTCCGACCAGGCCCCGGTGACCCGTTCGACCGGGACCGGGGCGGTCAGCCACACCACCCGGGTGATGTTGAAGTCCCGGCTGGCCTCGCCGAACCACCGCATCGGCCGGTACATGGCCGTCTGCCCCCAGGTCAGCGGCGCGCAGGCGGCGGGGGCGGCGCGGAACCGGGCCTGGACGGGCGCGTCTGCGGGCAACGGCTGCCCGGCCCCGACGGTCGGCTGGTCCACCGGCTGCCCGGCACGCAGCGGCTCCGCCGGTCGTCCGGAAGACGGCGGCTGGTCAGCGGGCTGTCCGGAGGGCGGCGGCTGGTCAGCGGGCTGTCCGGCGGGCGGCGGCGGGGCCGGGGCGGCGGGCGGCCGGCGTCCGCTCATCGTCGCGGCCACGGCGCGGACGGTACGGCCGTCGAACACGTCGGCGATCCCCACCGGCAGGCCCAACTCCTCGTCGAGCCGGGTGACCACCTCGACCACCTGCACGGAGTCGCCACCGAGTTCGAAGAAGTCGTCGTCGACGCCGAGCCGGTCCACCCGCAGCACCTCGGCGACGACCGTCGCCACCGCCGTCTCCAGGTCACCACTGGGCGCGGCGTAGCCGGTGCTCAGCGCGGGTCGTTCCGTCGGGGTGGCCGGCAGGCGGCGGGTGTCGACCTTGCCGTTGGGGGTGAGGGGGTACTGCGCCACGTACCGCAACCGGCTCGGGATGGACGCCTCCGGGAGGACGGCGGCGAGGTGGGCGCGCAGCTGCGCCTCGGTCGGTCTCGGCTCCGCCTCGGAGCGCAGGTACGCGACGAGGTGCAGGTCGTGGCCGTCGGGTTCGGCGATCACCACCGCCTCGGCGACGCCGGGGCAACGGCGCAGCGCGTCCTCGACGGCGGGCGGCTCGACACGTTGGCCCCGGATCTTCACCTGCCGGTCGGCCCGGCCGAGAACGTCCAGGACCCCGTCGGGTCCCATCCGGCCCAGGTCACCGGTGCGCAGCAGGCGGTCTCCGCCGCCCGCCGGGTGCGGGACCCACCGCTGGGCGGTCAGCACCGGCTGACCGTGGTAGCCCCGGCCGACGACGGCCCCGCCCAGGCAGATCTCGCCGGTCCGGCCCAGCTCCACGGGCCGACCCTGCTCGTCGAGGACGTGCACCTCGGCGTTGGGGATGGGGGCGCCGACCGGCAACCGTCGCCCGACGGTGCGGTCCGCCCCGATCCAGTACCAGGTCGCGCCGACGGTCTCGCTCATCCCGTAGTGGTTGCCGAAGCCTGACTTCGGACTACCGGTGATCCACGCGTCGAACTCGGGGGTCAGGTAGAGCGGTTCACTGCCGATCATCACCTGGCGGGCGACGTCGTCGACGCCTCCGAGGGCGGTCATCGCCCGCACGTGCGACGGGGTGAGTTTCAGGAACCCGCACGGGGCTGCGGCGGTCACCGCGATCAGGTCGTCGAACGCCACCGGCTCCGGGGCGACCTCCAGTTCCCAGTCGGCGACCAACGCGGTGAACAGCGTCATCACCGACCCGACGAAGTACAGCGGGGCGTGCAGGACGGCCCGCTCCCCCGGCTGGAACGCGAACTCCTCGGCGCACCACCGCACGTAGTTGACCAACTGCCGGTGGGTGCCGAGCACCCCCTTGGGTTCGCCGCTGGTGCCGGAGGTGTACATGACGAACGCCAGGTTCTCCCCCCGACAGCCGCCGTCGCCGTCGTCACCGAGGGCGTCCGGCAGGTCGGTCACGTCGAGCACGGCCGCCGGGTAGCCCTCGGGCACGAGCCCGCGCTGACCCGGCCCGGTCAGCAGCACCGGGTCACCCGCGTCGGCCAGGATCCGGCCCCGCCGGTGCGCCGGGTCGTGGACCGACAGCGGCAGGTACGCCGATCCGGCCGCCAGCACCGCCAGGATCGCCACCACCGCGTCCACCGACCGGGGCAGCAGCACCGCGACGGGTGTCTCCGGTCCGGCGCCGTACGCCCGCAGCACCCGGGCGGTGTCCCGGACCCGGGTCCGCAGGTCACCCGCCGTGACCTCGACGCCCGCGCAGCGCAGGGCGACCCGGTCGGGGTCGGCAGCCAACGCCCGGTCGACGAGGACATGCAGCGGGGTCCGGTCGACCGGGCGTCGTGCTCCGGTGGCGACCGACCACACCGGGTCCACCATGGCGGGTCCCGCTGCCACGTCCCGCCCCTCAGGGGCACCCCCGGGGGTACGCAGGGAGGCGGGCCGCAGGTCGGTCCAGTGCCCGGCGACGTGTTCCAGGCACGCCTGCACCGCTCCGGTGAACACCGTCGTCCAACCATCCGGTACGGGCCGGTCGGCCGGCCAGAGGGAGTACTGGTCCTCGTCGTTGACGACGACGAGACGGGGGTCCGGACTCACGCGAGCCCACCGACGGTCTCCGCAGCGGCGGCCAACCGCTCGACGGGCTCGTGCCAGGCCTTGGTGGCGTACCAGTCTCCGGTGAACGAGGTGATCGTCGGGCTCCACCCGTCGTGGGCGTCGGCGTAGGCTGCCACCTCCCGCCAGAGGACGTCCACCAGTGCCGAGTACCGGCAGGCCACGCGCAGGTCGTCCAGGGTGAAGGGCGGTCCGTCCATCCGGACCAGCCGGATGTCGTACGCCCCCCGGTACTGCCGCCCGCCGACGGTGAACGGGGGCTGCCACATCGCCGCCCCGGGTGCCCGCAGGGTGTAGCGGACCCGGGAGGTGCTGTGGCCCCCGTGGCGCAGGTCGCCCCACTCGCCGATGTCGGGCACCAGTGGCGGGAAGAAGTAGTGCCGCTGTCGGGGGACCTCGGCCCGGTCGAAGTTGCCGGGCACGAAGTGCCACCGGTTGTACATCATCCGCTGGGCGACCTGCCACAGGACGTCGGTGACGGCGGCGGGTGCCAGGTCGGCGGCCATCCGGGGGCTGGGCAGCACGCAGCAGAAGAAGTCGGGCTTCTTCAGCCCCGCCACCTCGTCGCCGTACCGTCCGGCCGGGCCGTCGAGGCGGGACAGGTCGCGGACACCGCTGGACATGCCGTAGTCGGCGCGGGCCTCGACCACGGCGCCCAGGACGATCCCCTCCAGGATCCGGAGCAGGTCGCGCTCGTCGCCGTCGGTCTGCGCGGTCCGCAGGGCGGCGGCGGTGGCACCGCGTACCCACGCGGCGGCGTCCGCGCCGTCGACCGGGCCGGGCAGGACACCGGTGAGCGTCCGCAGCGTCGGGGGCAGTTCGACGGGGCGGCGTCCGCCCCGCTCCCACGGCAGCAGGTACTCGTCCTTGGCGTAGGTCAGGCCGTTGATGCGCCGGTACCGGATCTGCCCGCTGCCGTCGACGCGTTCGACGAGGTCACCGGCGAGCGCTGCCAGGTCGGTCAGGGTCGCGGTGCTCAGTCGTCCGGTGGCCGGTTCGCCGAGGGCGTGCAGGTACGTCGCGCACCGGGCGGTCAGCACCCGGCGCAGACCGACGGCGGTGAGTTGACGGCCGTTGAACTCCTCGAACCGGACCGCCCGGCCGGTACGGAACAGCAGCTGGATCGTGGCGACGAAGAGCCGCTCCTCCGGGCTCCAGTCGGCCGGGGGCCGGGCCCGCAGCGCCGGGAGCACCCCGTCGCGGATGAGGGTGCTGGAGCCGGAGTCGGAGCGGGAGAAGACCCGGCGCTGGACGTGGATCAGGACGGTCTCGACGCGTTCGACCCAGTCGATGGCCTCTTCCAGGCGATCGGGGAGGGTGCCCTCGGCGTGCCAGGTGTGCAGCAGCTGGTCGAGTTCGTGGCGCTGGTGCTCCTCCTCGACCTCGGCCGGCAGGCACTCCTCGTCGATCATCTCGATCATCCACTCGGGGAGCGCGAGCTCCGCCACGACCTGCTCGGTCGGCAGGTCCCCACGGGCCGGTTCGTGGACTGTCAGCTTGCCCTGCGTCGAGTGGCAGAGCACGAACCGGGCGGGCGGGGCGTCGACCCCCGGCTCGGTCAGTCGTAGCTCCTGTCGACCGAGGACGTGCCGGACGATCGCCTGCTCGCGCACTGTCAGCCCGTCGAAGGCGGAGCGGAAGGGCACCTTCCCCGCCATGGTGAGCAGCCGCAGCATCGCCGTCTGGGCGCTCCCGCCGAACAACGCGGCGGGGTCGCGTACGTCCCGCAGTTCCTGGCCCCACTTGTCGACCTTCGTCAGTCGCACGTTCCCGCCTTTCGTGAACCGGGCAGGCTGCGGCGTACGCGCGCCACGGCTCCGACCCCGGCCACCGCCACGCGGTGGTCGACAGGTGACGCAGCGACCGGTAGCCGACCTGGAGAGGGAGGGGCCGTGGCGGTGCCACGGTGTGGCGGGAGACGACGTTCCACAGCGGTGTGGGAGCGCTCCCGACTCGGAAGTCTCGCCGACACCGACAGATGTGTCAATATCGTTAACAACGATCTGTCTGTACGGACGATCCGCACTGCCCAGGGGCCCGAGAATCCCTTACCGGACCGGGGATGCACCGTCCCGTCCGTCCCCAGTGGAGCCTTCCCGGTCCGCCCCCTTGCGGCGGAAGAACATGAAGTGGTCCCGGACCCCCGTCAGCTCCCTGACGTCCTCGTCCCGGATGACCGGTTCGCTCGCGGTCAGGGTGTACCCGTACCTGGCGAGCACCGGCGCGAAGTCCAGCCGCCGGAAGTCGTCCTCGTGACTGAGCAGCTCCGCACCGTCGTTGGGCACGATCATCAGCGCGGGGACCTCCAGGCGGGCGAGCATCCCGATCCAGGCGTCGATCGCACTCAACGGCATCTCCGAGAAGGAGTGGACGTTGACCGCGAGGTCGGGTCGCACCGAGGCCAGATCCTCCTGCATGGTGTCGAGGTCGACCACCACCGCCTTGTGGTCGACCCGGCGGAAGCGGAGGTACTGCCGACTCAGGAAGGTCGACTCGGGGAGGGCGTCGAGGCAGAGGTACCTGCCCAGCCCGGGGCAGGCAGTCACCGTCCGGTGGGCCAGCCGACCGTAACCGGCCCCCACGTCGAGGACGGTGTGCCCCTCACGGGTGAGCAGACCCCAGTGCCGGTCGAGGAAGTAGATCTCGTTGACGGAGTCGAGCAGGTCCCGGCTCACCAGGGGCAGGGAGCGGAAGCCGAAGGTCCAGCAACCGAAGGCGCCGTCCTCGGTCAGCCGGCCGAGCAGGTCGCGCTCGTCCATCTCGGCGACGTAGCGCGCGTAGAGGTACGCCTTCAGTTTCGGATTCTCACCGAGCTGCCGCAGTTGCCAGACATAGGCGTTGTCACCACGGAAGTAACGCAGATTGAAATCGCGCTGTCGGGTGTTGTTCCGCCAGAACCTGCCGGGTCGCATCGGGGACCGGGCCGCCGCGTAGCGCTGACGCAGGTCCGTCAACTCGGCGTTGTCGTCCCGCAGAACACGCGCCATCTCGGCGGGCACCGGCCGGGACGCATCGTGGGTTCCCGTCCATTTCTGCAGGCGGTAACCGGTTACCGAGGACGGGCTACGAGCGACGGTGAGGTCGAGCGCCCGGAGCGCGTGGCGCGCGGACGAGAGCAGCAGGGAACCACCGCGAACAGACTGCGTCATGCCCGCATTCTTACAGACCCCAGCGACGCACGTCTATCAGCTCCCAGATCTGCCCGAATACGTGCAGGCCACCCATTCCGAATTCGACCCAAAATGCGACAGCCGCCGCCGGCACCGTCCGACGGATCGCCCACCCCGCCCGAAAACAGGACAATTGATGGTCCAATCACAGGCAAGGAAACCAGCCGGGAGAAAGCGCCCCACCGGCGATACGACACATCCTTGACGGACCCACGACGATCGGCCAGGATATGTGCGCCGATCAATGCAGAGCAGTTCTGTCGCCCCTGCTCGGGCCGGACCTGCCGCACGGGCGGTGCCCCGAGGAGTTCGGACCCGACGACGACCGGCAGCACCAGCGCGGCCTGAGCAGGAAGGCCCACAGCGACGATGACCAAACGGCCGACGACAACCCGTTCCCGTACGCTGTGGCGACTCGCCGCCCTGGTGTTCGGCCTGGTCGTGGTGGTCGCGGTCGGCCGGACCCTGCTGGACCAGGACTGGTCGGTGCTCACCGAGGTGCTCCGCCGACGCGACCGGGAGGAGACCGTCGCGCTGATGACGGTCGCCGTCCTGACGGCGATGGCGGGGCCGCTGCTCGGGATGTTCTCCTGGCGCGCCATCCTGGCCGAACTCGGCCCGCCGGTGCCGCTGGTCGGCATCGTCCGGATCTACTACGTCGGGTTCCTCGCCAAGTACGTGCCGGGCAAGGTGCCGGGCCTGATCGCCACGGTGAAGGTGGCAGACGCCAACGACGTGCCGATGCCCCGGATGCTGGTGTCCGGGACCCTGCACATGGTCGTCATCCACCTCACCGGACTGGCGATCGGGCTGCTCACTGGCGTACGGATCCTCGGCGGTCAGGCCCTCTGGCTGGTGCCACCGGCCCTGCTGGTGGCGGCGGTGCTGATCTGGCCGAGCCTGCTCGACCGCGCCGCGACCCTGGCCCTGCGGGTGCTGCGACGACCGCAACAGACCCGGTCGCTGTCCCGACGGGCGGTCCGCGTCGCGGTGTTCTGGCAGATCTGCTCCTGGCTCGTCGGTGCCCTCCACGTGTGGCTGCTCGCGGTCCTGATGGGAGCCGACGCCGCCGCCGCGCTGCCGCTGTGCCTCGGGGCGTTCACCCTCGCCTCGGTGATCGGCGTGCTGACCGTCGTCACACCCGACGGGCTCGGAGTCCGCGAGGTCGCCCTGACCGGCGCGCTGGCGCTGGTCCTGCCGGTCCCGTCGGCGGTGGCCGTGGCGGTGGCCAGCAGGTTGGTGGTCACCTTCGCCGACGCGGTGTTCGGTGTGGTCGCGCTCGGGACGACTGAGTTCCTGCACCGCCGCCGCGCCGGTCGGGACGTGACCCCGGTGGAGCCCGGGGTCGACGCCGTCGACCACCTCGCCCGGTCGTGACGGACCCGCCCCGACCGGGTGGCGGAGCCGGTGCCGGTCACCACCGGACGGCCCCGCCGCACGCCGTCACCGGATCTCGAACTCGTGCAGCGAGTACCCGTAGCCCTGCATCACCCGGGCCGTGCCGACCATCCGCACGTACCGGGCCGGGGTCCGGGGCACGGCGATGGTGACCGTACCGCCGGAACCGGCCGTGGTCCGGTAGACGACCGTCCAGTTCCGACCGTCGGTCGACACCTCGACCCGGTACGCCGTCGCGTACGCCCGCTCCCACATCAGCCGGACCTCGGTGACCTGCCAGACCGCACCCAGGTCGACGGAGAGCCACTGCGGATCGGATTGGAAGCTGCTGCTCCACCGGCTGTCCGAGTCGCCGTCGATGGCGTACCGGGCGTCCCACACGGCGTTGACCTCGACGCTGGAGGCACTCGCGGTGCCGTTGAGCGCCAGGTTCCGGCCCGAGCTGTTCACCTGGCCGGGCATCACCGACGGCTTCGGCGATGCCGGCTTCTGGGTGGCCGTGTCGGCCGGCGGACGGGTGGTGGGGCGGACGGTGCCGCCGCCCGCCGCCGGGCTCGCCTTGGACGTCGGTGCCGCCGCCGGAGGACGGGCGGCGGTGCTACGGGTGGCACCGGGCGCGGGGGGTGCCTGGGGGGCGGCGACCACGCCGCCACCGGGAGCGGCCTGGGGTGGCGGCGCGGGGCCGACGACCGGACCGGCTCCCACAGGAGCACCGGGGACGGCCAGGGGGTCGGTGCCGAGGGTGGCACCGGGGCTGACGGCGGGGTCGACCTCCGGGGTGGCGGCGGTCAGGACCGGCGTCTCGCCGTTGGGGTCGAGAGGCGAGGGCACCTCCGGCAGCACGTGCGGCGCGGGTCCCCCCGCTTCGGCGGGCTGGGTCGACTGCTGTGCCGGCGTCTCCGCACCCGACCGGGGCACCACCGAACTCAGCCCGTACCCGCTCGCGGTGGCGACCGCCAGGACGGCGGTGGCGGCCAGGGCCGGAGCGGCCCGGCGCCGCCCCGCGCGGCGCGCGGCGGCGGGAGATCGCAAGAGCGA